>DAOLDN010000202.1:0-6742 GCA_035327385.1 Verrucomicrobiota bacterium
CAGGGCGTGTTTCAACGCGGTGCGGTCGCCGGCGATGACAACAGGCTTGCCAGTGATGTCGCACTTGAGCTTGGCGCTCTTGGAAGGTTGATGTTTACGCGCCTCATCGAACGCTTCCTGAATCAACGGGCCAAGCGGAAAGGCCTCCTGCGAAGCAATCGAGTCGCGGGCGAGGAAACGCATCTGGTTGATGAGCCGCGTGACGCGTTTGACGCCATCGGCCAGCGCATGATCGAGGGATTCGCGGAAGTCCGCATCACGGTATTTTTCGGCCAGTAATTGCTGGTGCGTGGACAGCGGCACCATGGCGTTGCCGACTTCGTGCGCGAGGCGGTCGGCCATGGTTTTGACAAGGCGCAAGTTGGCGGCCTCGACCTCGAGTTTGCGCAGTTGTTCGCTCTGCGTGAGGTCTTCCACAATCATGAGAGCTGAAATCGTTTCGGAGGAATCGCCCCGCTGGAACGGCACTACGGTGACGCTGAACATTTTCCCGGCCTGTCCTTCGGGTTCGTATTTGAAAGGGGCGACAGCGGCCCCGGTGCGGAGGACCTGATAGACCTTTGCCGAAAGGGGCTGGGGCAGGTCGGTGAATTCCATTTCACCCGTGGTGCGGTTGCCGGGGCCGAAATGTTTTCTCGCCATTTTGTTGGCGTGCAGGATGGCGAGGTCGCGATTGACGACGACGCAGGCACTGTTCAGTTCGCGCAGGACGCCGGCCATCATCTCGTTGTTGGCTGTCAACTGGTCGTGCAGCCAGATGTTGCGGACGGCCAAGCCGACCTGTTCGAGCAGATGGAAAATCAGTTCGAGTTCCGAGTTGACCAGCGGTTCGCCGGTGACGCGGCCATCGAAGACCGCCACGCCGATGAGCGTTTCGCGGTCGAGGATGGGCACTGCCACCTGCGCGCCGAGCAGTTCGAATTCCTTCCGTGTCTCGATGTCATTGCGCGCCTCCTCGCTGTTGCCACGGAGGATGCGGCCCAATCGCAACACCTGGCCACCGATGCCGGCGTCGAGCGACAGGTCAAAGTGGTCGAGCAATCCGCTGGAAAGTCCGATGGCGCAAACGGCCTTGAGGCGGCGGCTTTGGTCGGCGTTTTCTCCATAACCGCCGCCGGACTGGCGGAGAAAGATGGTCGCGCGGTTGATGCTAAGGATTTCGCGCAGTTGCAGCAGAAACTGTTTGAGCATCGCCTCAGCGTCGAGCGAATGGGTGAGGATGGACGAAAAGTCGCGCAGGATTGAGAGCGGACGCTGGAAAGAGGTTTCAAATCCGGAACTGACGGGTTCGGTGGCGGATGGCCGGACGGTTTCGACAGCGGACGGAGCAGCCGGACGCGCGGGAACGGTCACCGCTGCTGGCGCGGATGTTTTTGCGCCCAGCGCCCGGTCGAGGATCATGTTCAACATGCGGGCGCGGACGGGTTTTGTGAGAACGTGCGCGACGCCCTGCAAATAGGCTTCCTCCTCCCATTCGGGTCGTTTGTCGCCCGTGTAAATGATGACGGGACAGCCTGCGGCGCGGCGACGGATGCGTTCGATGACCCACAGTCCCTGGACGCCGGTCAGTTCCACGTCCACAATGCAGGCGGCGACCAGTCCGTGGGCGAGCAACGGCTCGGCTTCATCCACGGTGGTGCGGTGAACGACCCGATAATGCTCCGGGTTCAGACCGGAGGTGATGGTCTGGGCAAGCTCGGGGTGGGGTGACAGGACGATGATTGATTTCATCGCGCAACCCTTTTCGTGGAGAGAAATATGCCGACAGCGTCTGCGGCCATGCCGCCGATGCTATAGGATGGTTTCACTCCTGTCCCCAAAAAAAACATTGGGAGTAAAAAGCCACACGGGAGGCGATTGGTCAACGCAATTTGCTGTCAGGAAAATCCGCCGTGCATATCCGTACTCCCCTGACCGACACGCGGTTGCGCAGGGCGCGACAACAGGCGTGGATTGAAGGCTATGACGTGGCGATGAGCCGTTCCCAAACCTTCTCGTTCAAGAGAGCGCGCTGGAGAAAATCGTGGTCCTCGGTCATCAGCGGGGTGCGTTCCGGGTGCAACGGCAGATGCAGCGTGAAGGTCGTGCCGATGCCTTCCTGGCTATGCGCCTCAATGCGGCCGCTGTGATGATAGACGATGAAGAAGCAGGCCATGAGATGGATTCCGTATTCGGCGGGAGTGTCGCCGCGAACCACGAACGGATCGAACAAAACGCGCAACGCTTCCGCCGGAAGTCCCGGGCCGTTGTCACTGATCTGCACCTTGATTTCCGGTTTCTGGCTGCCGTTGAGCAGCTCGGCGCGCAATGTCACGCGGCTTCCGGCGGGGAGGCTGGCCGCCTCGTCGCGCAACAGCAGTTCAAACAGGCGGTAGAATTTCGGCTTGTCCACGTTCAAAGCGGGAAGCGAATCGGGTATTTGATTGTCCACCGTGATCTGCCTGGTGGTGAATTCCGCCTTCAGGTCGTCAACGGTCGAGTTGACGACGTCCCGCAACCGCACTTGGTCATTGAACTGAAACGACGGTGTTTCAGACGCGGTCCAGAGGTCCTTGAGCAGGTTGTTGATCTTTTCGACCTGATTCTGGACGTTGGCGTAGTATTCCTTCCAGAACTCCGGGTCGCGCATCCCGGTGGAGGCGACTTTTTCCTCGGCCATTTTCAACGGGGCCAGGTCGAGAAATGTTTTCACCGCCACCAGCGAGTTGCGGATGTGATGGCTCAATCCTGCGGCCAGCAGGCCGAGGCTGACGATGCGGTCGGCGATCATCATGTTGTGGAGCACCGACATCTTTTCCACCAGCAACTGGTCGCGTTCGCGCTGGATGAGGAAGAACTCCATGCCGCGCTTGAGGGTTTGTTCCAGTTGCGGCGGGTCCCACGGTTTGTTGACGTATTTGTAGATGGCGCCGGAATTGACCGCAGCGATGGCGGCTTCCATGTCCGAGTAGGCGGTGGCGAGGATGCGCACGATGCGGGGTCGCGACTGTCGTGCGCGTTCGAGCAGCCAGACTCCGTTTTCGCCGGGCATCCGCTGGTCGGTCATTAACACACCTATCTCGTCCTTGTGCTGTTCGAACAACGAGAGTCCTTCCCTGGCATTGGGAGCGGTGAGGATGCGGAACTGATCGTTGAAGGCGCGCGCAAAACCTTTCAACGACATCTCCTCGTCATCCACGTAAAGCACCGCGAATTTTTTATAGTCGTATGAACTTTGCATAGCGCGCCCGAAGTTGCTGGCTCAACTCATGTCACCCTTTTGCCGGAAATTCCAGCGCAAATTCAGTGAACTTGCCAGGCTCGGATTTCACCGTGATGCGGCCGTTGAAATCCTGCATGATGCGGTAGCAGATGCTCAGGCCCAGGCCCATGCCCGCGCCGACGTCTTTGGTGGTGAAAAACGGGTCGAAAATCTTGTCGAGATTCTCCTTTTTTATTCCCGGCCCGTTGTCCCGAACCTTGAGAATGCTCGTGCCGCTTTCCACGCGGCTCTCAATGTGGATGGCGGGAGATTCACCGTTGGTAAATTGTTTCGCGCCAAGGGCATCCAGTGAATTCTCCAGCAGATTCACCAGCACCTGAATGAGTTTGTTCTTGTTGGCCAGAATGGTCTGTCCGGGTGCGAGGTTTTTCTGGAGTTGGATGGCATCTCCCCATTCATGACTGACAAATCGCACCGAGGCTTCCACCAGGTCTGCCACGGCAACCTCTTCGCGCTGGTCATCTTTGTGCGTTGTGAATCCGCGCAGGTCGGAGACAATGGTCTTCACGCGGTCAATGCCATCCTCGATGTCCTTGACCGTGTCGGTGTAATCGTGAACCTGCTCTGCGGGAAGGTATTTGGACTTGTTCTTGAGCGTGTAAAGATTGGTCTTGATGTAGTTGAGCGGATTGTTGACCTCGTGGATGATGCCGGCGCTCATGCGGCCCAGAGACGCGAGTTTTTCGTTTTGCACCAGTTCCGCCTCGGCTTCCTTCAAGCGGATGATGGCCGTCTCCAGGTCGGCGGTTTTTTGTTCGAGCGCTTTTTTGTTTTTGTCCAGTTCGTAACGGAGGTTGAACTCGCGGATCCGCAACATGCGGTGCAGCCGGCCTCCAACGACCACGATTCCGCTGGTCAGCACAAGGAAGTAGAGGTTGTTGACGAATGTGCCCCGGATTTCATCCGTGATCCGGCCGTTCAGGAAGCACGCGGCGAGATACATTGCAATGACGGACAGGGATGCCGTAATGCTCAAGTCCACGGACCATCTCATCACGAGAGCGATCGCCAGGAGGACCAGATTCAGACCCGCATAATACGGCGACAGCGGCCCTTCGGTGGCGTAGATCATAACACAAATGAAAAATGCCGGGATAAGCGCGATCACCAGACTCAGCTCGCGGTGGAATCTTTGACTGGCCTCGAAACGCAGCAGCAGGAGGATTACGGCACCCAATAAAGAAGCTAGGAATCGCAACTGGAGGAACGGCACGACCTTGTCCGGATAAACGAAATAATCCAGCAGGAATCCCGCCGGCATCAGCAGCATCACCAGATAACAGCCAAAGCGCAGATGCCGGATCGTGATCTGGCTCTCGTAATCCGCGTAGGCTTGCAGGGCCTCGGGAGTCTGCGTTGGAGTCGTCTTAAACATTCGGTTTTCGCACGTCCATGAACACGTTGACGCCAGTGGCATCGCGAGAGATCAGCACGTCCTCGCCAGCCGCCCGTTGCGGAGCCAATGAACGCATCTGTTCGGTGTTACGATGGATGAGATGCCATTCAAGAAAGTATTCCATTTCGTTCCGGGCTGGATGAACGTCCACGTTGGTCGTGATCAACAATCCGCCGGGACCAAGCATGCTGTAAAATATCTGGATGAGTTTGCGGCAGACCTTGTCGGAAAGATAATCAAACAATCCGGCGCAAACGACCACGTCATAAGCCTCGTTGGGTGGCAGTTGAACGACGCGGTCCGCCTGTTTGAGCATCTGGTGAACGGATTTCTTCTGCATCTGGATTACCGTGCGTCGGCCGTGACGGTTCTTGAGGTCGTTGAGGATGCCGCCGGTGTGGGCAAGTGTCTCATCATTGAAATCGCACAACGTGAAATGCACCTCGCTGGAGACGGGGTCTGAGGCGAGGAATCTCTGGATCTCATGCGCCGGGCCGCAGCCCAGGTTGAAGACGCGAAGAGACCGTCCGTTCAGGGCGACGCGGCGCGCCTCCTGAACCAGCCGTTGTTCCAGCAGTTCAATCCGGTTGCGGTGACCCAAAATCGGAGGCAGCTGCAGCGCATAAACGTTGACTATCTTTGCGAACAGCGACCCGCCTTCAGCGGGATTGCGGAACATCATGTTGACCATCTCGTAATCGCCCGCATACCCCAGCGGCTTCTGGTAGGTGCGATACACGAACGGCGACGCCAACAACAGCGGCAGGACCAGTCGTTTGCCAAAAGCCTGATGGGCCGGGACGAGTTCGGGATCAATCTTGCGGGCAACGTCTTCAAATCGCTCGAACAGATGATTGACAGCTCCGACCGAGCCGTCGCGCAGGCTGTCGGCGATGTCCTGTTCAATTTTGACGCGATCGCCGGCGGAAGCCGACTGGAGTCCCAGTTCCACCTGCTCAAGCCACAGTCGCAGGTCGGTCAGGAACGTCTGCATGTCTGCGATGATGACTTTGAACTCCGGCAGCACCCTGTAAACTTTTTGCCAATGGTCTAGGAAATCGGAGAAACCTTTGGATATTTGGGCGTCTCCTCCAGAGGTCAGGTGCGAGGCAGTGTCGAACTTGGATTCGTCGAGCTTCAGTTCACACATGGCGACCGAGCCGGTGGTAACGAGATTGCTGACGACCGCCCTGCCGGAATAAATGACCCTGCTCTGAACGACGATTTTCAGGTCTGGCAGCACCTCGGAGGAACGGAGGACGATGCTGGGATTATACACCTCTACAATCGCCAGATGAGAAGTCAGCTTGAGCAGCGACCCGCGGATTTCTCCGCTCTGGGTGCTTTGAAATATGACCAGACTGCCCTCAATTTCAGACGATGATTTGTTGTCGCTCATTTGAAAACCAGTTAAGACCCACGTCACACGCCGCGCCGCATCCAAGCGGCTCTCACGGTGACTCTAACAAAACATTTCCCGCGCCAAGAATAAAAAAACCGCGACGTGACGCCGCGCTTGCTGGCATTTGCTCTGCTTAAATCGCAGCCGTTCGAGTCAGTGTGGGTGTTGGGCCGTTGGTTTTCTGAAGTTTCCGGCAAAGTTGAGTACGCTCATGCTCAGTTTTTGGGCACGGCGTGGAAACTTGCGGACGCCTTGTGACATCGAAAATTATCCGCGGCCGATCGCCGTGGTGAACTGTTATCGAGATACCGTTATGAAAGCATACAAAACAAACCAGCCGTCAAAATCCGTCATCGCCGCTTTGTCAGCGGGGCGCAGGTTGCTGCCCGCCGTGATATCGTTGGCACTCGTCGCAGGCGCGAACGGAGAAGGTTTCCGCAATCCACCGCCCGGCACTTTCAATCTGGGACGCGCCGGCGGTCGCATCGCGCACGTTGACGATTCCTCCGCCGTGCACCAGAACCCCGCCAACCTGATGGATCTGACGCGGCCCGAGGTGCAATTCACGCCGACGATTGTTTACATCAGCGCGGACTTCAAGTCGTCCATCACCGGCGAGAAAGCTGATACCGAGAACCCCTGGAAACTCATGCCCAACCTCTTTGCATCCACCCCTCTGATG
>DAOLDN010000203.1:0-6729 GCA_035327385.1 Verrucomicrobiota bacterium
CGCCGCCAACAAGGCCGCGCGTCCGCAGCCTTACGCGGGCGGCGAGGCGTATGGTTCGGAATGGAAATCACGCTACATGCTGATGAGCGGCATCGTGATTCTCGCCTTCATCATCTACCACCTCGCGCATTTCACAGCCCTCACGCCCGGCATCAACGGCGTCGGAGATTTCTCGAAACTGAAAACCGTCCTGCACGGCGAGGAAGTGCGCGACGTTTACGCCATCGTGGTGCTCGGTTTCCAAGTCTGGTGGGTTTCGTTGTTCTACGTGGTGGCGCAGGCCCTGTTGTTCATCCATCTGGGTCACGGACTGGCGGCGGGATTCCAGTCGCTGGGCTTCCGCAACCACGTCTGGTGGCCGCGCATCCAGTTTTTTGCAAAGGCGGTGAGCATCGCCATTTTTGTCGGGTACGCTTTGATTCCCGTGTCAATCTATCTGCGCGTGATTGGCGCTGACTACGCGGAGAAAAGGAAATTCTATCTGCAATCGTCAGCGATCGTTGAAACACACGCCTCCGCCGGAAAGGAGACGAAATGAAAACACCAAGCACCAACCACCAAACACCAGAGAAGCACCAAGTTCCAATCCTCAAGCAGGTGGAAGCACTGTGGCGTTGGAGCTTGATGTTTGAAGTTTCCCTGGAGCTTGGAGTTTGGAATTTGGAGCTTTGATTATGGCCACTCTCAATTCAAACGTTCCCGCCGGACCGCTCTCGCAGAAATGGGAGAAGCACAAGTTTTCCACGAAGCTCATCAACCCCGCCAACAAACGGAAATACAAAATCATCGTCGTCGGGGCGGGACTGGCCGGATCGTCCGCGGCAGCGACGCTCGCCGAACTGGGTTACGAGGTGCATAACTTTGTGTTCCACGATTCGCCTCGACGCGCGCACTCCGTGGCGGCACAGGGCGGCATCAATGCGGCGAAGAACTATCAGAACGACGGCGACTCGGTTTATCGGCTGTTCTACGACACGATCAAAGGCGGCGATTTCCGCGCGCGCGAGGCCAATGTGCATCGTCTGGCCGAGGTGTCGGTCAACATCATTGACCAGTGCGCCGCGCAGGGCGTGCCGTTCGCGCGCGAATACGGCGGGCTGCTGGACAATCGTTCATTCGGTGGAGCGCAGGTTTCACGCACGTTCTATGCGCGAGGCCAGACCGGTCAACAACTGTTGCTGGGTGCGTATTCCGCGTTGTGCCGCAACATCGCCAACGGCGGAGTGAAATCCTACACACACGCCGAGATGCTCGACCTCGTCGTCGTGGATGGCCACGCCAAGGGCATCATCGTCCGCAATCTTCAGACAGGCGAAGTTTCACGCCACAATGCTGATGCCGTCGTGCTGGCCACCGGCGGTTACGGCAACGTGTTCAACCTTTCCACCTACGCGCGCGGTTCAAATACGACCGCCATCTGGCGCGCCTACAAACGCGGTGCGTGCTTCGGCAATCCCTGTTACACGCAGATTCATCCCACGTGCATCCCCGTCAGCGGCGATTATCAGTCCAAGCTGACGCTGATGAGTGAATCGCTGCGCAACGACGGACGCATCTGGGTGCCGAAGAGCAAGGAGGACTGCAAAAAGAATCCCGCTGAAATCCCGGATGACGCGCGCGATTACTATCTGGAGCGGATGTACGGTGCGTTCGGCAATCTCGCGCCGCGCGACATCGCCAGCCGAGCCGCCAAGTATGTCTGCGACGAAGGTCGCGGCATCGGCGAAACCGGCCTTGGCGTGTATCTGGATTTCTCGGACGCCATCGGCAGGCTTGGCGAGGAGAAGATCCGCGAACGTTACGGCAACTTGTTCGCGATGTATCACGAGATCACCAACGAGAACGCCTACCAGACGCCGATGCGCATCTATCCCGCCGTGCATTACACGATGGGCGGCCTTTGGGTGGATTACAATCTGATGAGCAACGTGCCCGGACTGTTCGTGCTGGGCGAAGCGAATTTCTCCGATCACGGAGCGAACCGGCTCGGTGCCAGCGCGTTGATGCAGGGGTTGAGTGACGGTTACTTCGTCATTCCCGCGACCATCAGCGGTTATCTGGCCACGCAAAGTCCCGCCAAGCGTCCCAAGACGGACAGTGAGTCGTTCAAGCAGGCCGAGGACAACGTGCAGACCATCACGAAGAAATTGCTCGGCAACAAAGGCAAACGCACGCCCGCGAGTTTCCACAAACAACTGGGCAGGCTCATGTGGGAATACTGCGGCATGGCCCGCAACAAGGCGGGCCTCGAAAAAGGAATCCAGGAAATCGCCGCGTTGCGCGAGGAATACTGGAAGAATGTCAGCGTTCTCGGCGAGGCGGGCGAATGGAATCAAAACCTTGAAAACGCCGGGCGCGTCGCGGACTTCATCGAACTCGGTGAATTGATGTGCCGCGACGCATTGCACCGCGAGGAAAGCTGCGGCGGCCATTTCCGCGAGGAATATCAATACACCAAGGACGATGCCGAGGTGAAGCAGGGTCTTGTGAACCCCGGCGACGTGAAACGCCGCGACGATGCGTTCGCCTACGTCGGCGCATGGGAATATGCCGGTTCACCGGACAAGTCGCCGGTGCTGAACAAAGAGCCGCTCGTGTACGAGGAAGTCCACATGAGCACGAGGAGTTACAAGTAATGAAAGTCCGCCTCAAAGTCTGGAGACAAAAGAACCGGAACACGCCGGGCAGGTTCGTCATCTACGACACGCCCGATTTGAACCCGAACATGTCGTTCCTGGAAATGCTCGACGTGGTGAATGAGGAACTCGCCAATCGCGGCGAGGAGCCGATCGCGTTCGACCACGATTGTCGCGAGGGCATTTGCGGCACGTGCTCACTGGTGATTGACGGCAAGCCCCACGGCCCGCACAAGGGCATCGCGACGTGCCAGACCTACATGCGCAGCTTCAAGGATGGCGATTCCGTTGTCGTCGAACCGTTCCGCGCGAAGGCGTTTCCATTGATCAAGGACCTCGTTGTGGATCGCAAGGCGTTTGAGCGCATCCAGCATGCGGGCGGATTCATCACCGTGCGCACCGGCAGCGCGCCCGATGCGAACTCCATTCCCGTCCCCAAGGAAAACGCCGACCTAGCAATGGACGCTGCGCAATGCATCGGTTGTGGCGCTTGCGTTGCGGCGTGCAAGAACGCCAGCGCGATGTTGTTTGTCGCGGCGAAGGTTTCCCATCTCGGACTATTACCGCAGGGCCAGCCCGAGCGTTTCAAACGGGTCAAGGCGATGGTGGAGCAGATGGACGCCGAAGGTTTTGGCGCCTGCACCGTGACTGGAAGCTGCGAAGCCGTCTGTCCCAAGGAAATCTCACTGGACTTCATCGCGCGAATGAACCGCGACTACGCCGTGGCACTGCTCAAAGGCGAACCGAAGAAAGCCGCTGCGGGCGGAGCGTAAAGGCATCCACAGGCCGCCGGACGAAAAGTCACACTGACGCGACATTTCCGTTTTTTCTTCTTCCGGGGAAAGGTCAGAATCACTTTTGGCCCAAGGCCGCCGCCACGGCCTTTTCCAGATCACCGCCGCGCAGTTTTTTGCCGATGATCCTGCCCCGTGCGTCCAACAGGTAGGTCATGGGAATGCTGTTGACGCCATATTTTCTGGACAGCTTGTTGTCCCAGCCCTTGCCGTCAAAGTATTGCGGCCATGTCATGCCCCGGGTTTTCGTGAAGGCAGTGAGCTTGTCGCGATTGCTGTCCAGACTGATGCCGATGATTTCAAATCCCGCGGATTGATATTTGCGGTAGGTGGCGATCACGTTCGGCATCTCGGCCACGCACGGCCCGCACCACGTCGCCCAGAAATCAATCAAGACAACTCTTCCCCGATACGTCTCCAATGAAAGCGGTTTCCCGGCCAGCTCCGTCTCGGTGAAATTTGGGAAACGCATGCCTATCTCCAATCCTTCGGGGACAGCGGCGTCTTCGGCTGCGATTTTGGCCCTCAATTGGTGCGCCTGTGCCGACGCCTCTGCCGCCGCGGAAGTGCCGGGGAAGTCACGGATCACTTGATTGAAAACTCCCAACGTCCTCATGTCATTTTTTAACGCATCCCGGTTGATGCGTCCGATGAGCATGTAAAGTTTTGCCAGTTGCTCGCGGTCCTCGGTCTTCTGATTCTTGACGATGAGCGCGCTGATCGCCTTGAGGCTGGCGGCCATGTCGGACGCGCTGGTCTTGCCGGCGCTGAACTTTTCATCCACCTGCGCTGTGACTGCGGCGACTTCGGCGGCGAAATCCGCAGTGTTTGTCTCCTGCGCGGGAGAAGGGCGCGATGACGCCACGAGGAGCAAGGTCGTGAAAAGGGCGATAATGTATGTTTTCATAGCTTGATCGGGTTTGGCTTCGTCAAGCAAACCACCGCTACGAATCGCACTCAAGCTGAAATCCGTTCGTGTCAAACCTCATAGAAAACGCCACAAGTCCGACTGTTCAGGCCTTCTTCGCCTCCTTCGCCCAGGTGTCTTTGAGTGTGATCGTGCGATTGAAAACCAGTCGAGGGTCGCGGGTTGAGAGTTGAGAGTCGTGGTCCAGACAGAAATATGCCAAACGCTCGAACTGATAACGTTCGCCGGACTTCGCGTCCTTCAAGCTCGGTTCGCATTTTGCCGTCACCACTTCGAGGCTTTTGGGATTGAGAACGGATTTGAAATCGCGTCCGTCTTTTTCAGGCTCGGCCTCGGTGAACAATCGGTCGTAGAGGCGACATTCCGCATCCACGGCGTGCGCGGCGCTCACCCAATGGATCGTTCCCTTGACCTTGCGACCCGCTGTCGCTCCGCCCGTCTTGCTGTCGAGGTCGGCGGTGCAGCGCAGTTCGGTGATGTTTCCTGCGGCGTCCTTCACCACTTCGTCGCACTTGACGATGTAGGCGTATTTCAAACGCACTTCACCGCCGGGTTTCAACCGGAAAAACTTGGGGGGCGGCACTTCGGCGAAGTCATCGCGTTCTATGAACAATTCGCGGCTGAATGGAATCTTGCGTTTGCCGGCGTTCGGGTCTTCGGGATTGTTGACGGCTTCCAGTTCCTCGGTTTTGCCTTCCGGATAATTGGTGATAACGACCTTGATGGGGCGCAACACGGCCATGCGGCGCAGGGCGCGTTTGTTCAGGTCCTCACGGATGGCGTGTTCATAGACGGCGATGTCCGTGACGCTGATGTATTTGGTGACGCCGACGCCGATGGCGAAATTGCGCAACGCCTCCGCCGTCACACCGCGTCGTCGTATGCCGCTGATGGTCGGCAGGCGCGGGTCGTCCCAGCCGGTGACAAGTTTTTCGGTCACAAGCTGGATGAGCTTGCGCTTGGAAACGATCATGTGGCTGGGAATGAGTTTCGCGAACTCATACTGGCGCGGCAGCGGACGCGGCAGGCCGAGGCTCTCCAGAATCCAGTCGTAAAGCGGGCGATGCACCTCGAATTCCAGCGTGCAGATACTGTGCGTGATGCCTTCGATGTAATCGCTGAGGCAATGGGCGAAATCGTACATCGGATAAATGCACCATTTGCCGCCGGTGTGGTGATGTTCCGCGTGTTTGATGCGGTAGAGAATCGGGTCGCGCATCCAGATGTTGGGCGAAGCCATGTCAATTTTCGCGCGCAACGTCCGCGTGCCGTCCGGGAATTCGCCCGCCTTCATCCGCTGGAACAAATCGAGATTCTCCGCGGCGGAACGATTGCGGAACGGCGAATCCTTTCCAGGCCGGTCAGGCGCGCCGCGGTACGTTTCCATGTCCGCCGCCGAGAGGTCGCAAACGAAGGCCCTGCCCTTTTCAATCAACTGCTCGGCGTATTCGTAGGTCTGGTCGAAATAATCGCTGGCGTAGAAAGGCTCGTGTTGCGTGTTGCGTGTTGCGTGTTGCGTGACGGGCGGAAGATAAAAATCGCGGGCACCGTCGGCCGCCAGCGTTTCCGGCGTTGCTCCTTTGGGTTTCAGTCCCAGTTTGTCGTCAGCCCAGCCGGCGATGAGCCAGTTGACGTCCTCGATGATGGACTCGACGTATTCCACCTCTTCCTTCGTGGGATTGGTGTCGTCCATGCGGAGGTTGCAGATGCCGCCGAATTCGCGGGCGATGCCGAAGTTGAGGCAGATGGATTTGGCGTGGCCGATGTGCAGATAACCGTTCGGCTCGGGCGGAAATCGCGTGTGGATGCGCGGGGATTTACCCTCCGCAACGTGTTTGGCGACGATGTCGCGGATGAAATCGCTTGGCGCGGGTGCGGGTGTTGTGTCGTTGACCTGACTCATATACAGTGGCGCGCAGCCTAACAAACGGCGTCGCCGATGTCCAACGACTAGCCTGCCATCGCATGTATCTCGACAAGTATCTTGAGCGGGTGACAAAATCTATTTCCATCTGTGAACAGCATTGAAATCATCATCGGCTTGATCCTGTTGCTGATGGCCGTGCCGGATTTATGCCGGAAATTCAATCGTCCCGCGCTGGCCAACGCGATGTTCGTGGTGTTTGGTCTGGTGATCTCGCCGGTGTTGACGACCGAAGCGACAGAGCTTTTGATCCAGGCGGGGGCGGTCGGGTTTCTGCTGGTGTTGTTCGAGGTGGGACTGGAGATTGACCTGCCGAAACTCCGCGAAATGCTGGGGCCGATGCGCTTTGCGGCGGGCTGGGTGCTGATCCATTTTCCCGGCATCGTCATGCTGGCCACGGTCGCCGGCCTGGAATTACCCGCCGCGATGCTGGCGGCTGCGGCGCTG
>DAOLDN010000204.1:0-6726 GCA_035327385.1 Verrucomicrobiota bacterium
AATCGCGTCCGCGCCTGCCGCAATGGCTGCGATTGCCGCTGCCCACGTCGAACACGTTTGGCCGCACGCGCTCGCTGTTGGACGAACTCAAACTTCACACCGTCTGCGAAAGCGCAAAGTGTCCGAACCATTGGGAATGTTGGAGCAAGGGCACGGCGACGTTCATGATAGCCGGCGACCGTTGCACGCGGGCGTGCGGTTTTTGCGCCGTGAGCACGGCGAAACCGCTGGCGCTGGAAGCTGACGAGCCTGCGCGCGTCGCCGAAGCCACGCGAAGGATGAAATTGCGGCACGTCGTCATCACCGCCGTCGCGCGTGATGATCTGGCCGACGGTGGTGCGGATCATTTTTGCCAGACCATCGAAAAGGTGCGCGAACTGAATCCCGGCATCGTCATCGAAGTTTTGGTGCCGGATTTCAACGACAGTGACGCGTCCATCGAACGGGTGCTCGCGGCGAAGCCGCACATTTTCAATCACAACCTTGAGACGGTGCGCCGCCTGACGCCGTCGGTGCGGCATCGGGCCACGTATGACCGCTCATTGTCCGTTCTGGCGAAGGTCAAACAACGTTGCGGCAGTTCCATGCACACCAAATCGGGCATGATGCTGGGCTTGGGCGAAACGAGGGACGAAGTACTGACGGCGATGCGGGATTTGCGCGCGGCGAATTGCGACATCCTCACGCTGGGCCAGTATTTGCAGCCGACGCTCAGGCATCTGCCTGTGGTTGAGTTCGTTCATCCGGACGCGTTTGCCGAATACAAAATTCGCGCGGAGAAGATGGGGTTTGTTCACGTTGCCAGCGGGCCGATGGTGCGCAGCTCGTATCACGCCGACGAATTTCAGGCGGTTTGAAAAGGCTCCAAATTCCAAGTTCCAGTGAAACTACAAGCACCAAGCCTCAGAATCGCACTGAGATTTGTTGCGGCTTCATAGCGTCATTTGAAGTTTGAAGATTCTTTGGAGTTTGGTGTTTGGAACTTGGAACTTTATATCGTTGCACGGCCATCATTCCGTCACCACGGGCAATCGGTGTCTCTGGAAATACAGGTAAATCCCCGCGCCAATCACCAGCAGCGCGATGACGAAGGCGATGATGGTGATGAGCGTCTTGAAGGATTTTGCGCGTTCGAGGGCTTCCGCGGTGCGGCGGCGTTCGGTCTCCATCAACAGCGTGATTTCCTTGTCGAGCGACGCGATGACCTGTTCGTCCTTGAGTTGCAGTGTCAGCCAGGGAACGCGTTCGCCGCGCCAGGTTTCGGGCAATCTCTCGAACACCTCCGGCGCGGGCGCTTGAAATCCGTTGTGCGACCAGAACGGCGATGTTTCCTGCGTCCACAATCGTGCGATGCCGTGATTGGTGGCCAGGCCGCTGATACGTTTCCAGAACAGCGGGCGAACAACATCGGCGACGCTGAAATCATCGAACGCTTCGCTGTGAATCCACGCGTGGCGCTCGTGCATCGTGAAGGCGAAGCCGCCGATGATCTTTCCGTTGGAATCCTCTGCGACCTGAAAGTCCGTGAGTCGTTTTTCAAGGTCGTCAGCGGAATACCGCATGGCCGACCAAAGGGCCTTGAGTGTGGACAAGTCCTCCACGGTGGCTCGGCGGACGCGGTATGCGGGCGCAGTCATTGGCGCAGGATGATATGTCCGGCGCGCGGCTTTTCAAATTTGAAATTGGACCGATGGAATTGTACCGCTCAAGGTTCAAACACGCGGACGCGGTAGAACTTGTTGGTTTCCGTTGCGGGGTCCGGGATGAGCGCGGTCCGGTTTGTGATCGAATAGAAAGGCTCGTTGCCGGGTGCGTCCAGCGGAGTCCACGGGGCGCCACCAAGCAAGTCGGGTGTTGATTGGACTTCGAATCCGCGATTGGCAATCTGCGGGTAGGTGACGATCACCATTTCGTTGCTCAAGGAGATGGAAATGCTCCACGCATCCAGCTCGTTTGTGGGCGATGTGCCGGTCAGGTATTCCAGTTCGTTGATGGCGTTGTCGCCATCGAAATCGTCGGCGGGCAACGTTCCCGGGGCGTTTGTGGAGCCAAAGTTGGCCATCTGCCAGTCGGCGAAACTTTGGTAGCCGTCGAGTCCGTTGGTGATCCACGCACTGATGAGGGCGATGGCGTTTGTGTCGAGAACGTTGGATGCCAGCGGCGGCATCTGACCCGGGCCGCGTGTCGAGATGCGGGTCAACAGCATGGAATTGTTCAGTGAAGCGGGTTTGATGACGCGGTTGTTGGTGTCGCCGCCGCTGTTGACGAGCGGGCCGTTGATGAGGCCGGTGTTGGGTGTGCTGGTTGAGATGCGCGCATCCCACATGCCCTGCGCCGAGCCGCTGGGTTGATGGCATTGCGCGCAGTTGGCCGCCAGATAAGAACGGGCGCGATATTCAAGACTGACGGCGTCGTTTGTGGCGTGCGCGAGTGCGGGGAGCAGGTGGCGGTTGGAAACGGTGTTGCTGAAATATCCGGCCTGTTGCAGGGCTTCGATCTGGTTGGTGATGCTGCCGCCGAAGTCGTGGTCGCGGTTCAATTGCGCCGTGTTGAAGCCCAGCGCGAAGCCGCCTGCGGGGGTATGGCACGCCAGACATTCGACGCGGCTGGGATAATGCCAGGTTTGTGTGGCGATGACATTGCCGCCGCTGTCGTAGGTGGTGATGGGTTCATCCAATCCACCGTCACCCACCAGCAGCGCGTTGGTGGGCGGCGTGGTCCAGCGATACACGACGCCGTAGCCGCCGTTTTGATTGTTGACGAGCAGGCGGGTTTCAATTCTTCGACGCGATTCAGGAACGCCGTTGGTGATTTCGAGATCGAAGTGTTTGATCCAAACCGTGCCGGTGGGGAACGACCAGTTGTCCGTCTGGTTGAACGTGATGTCGAGGTTCGTGTTGGGCACTGAAAACCAGCGCGTTTTGATGGCGTTGTCGGACCAGAAGGGAACGTTGATGTCGTAATTGACGATGCCGGTCGCGACTTCGAGTGTTGCGAGATTTGTGAAGACGCCCGTGCCAGCCAGAGTTGGCGGAATGGGCGAGCCGGTGAACGTGGAGTTGTAGATGATGCGCTTGATGACGCCGTTCTGTCCGCTTTGGATGTCGCAGTAGAGAATGTCGCCATTGCTCGGGTCTGTGCCGAACGCCGTGACACCGCCGGGGTCGCTGAACAGGAGCTGGTTTGTCGTGACCGTCATTCCGTTGTGACGCAACGCCCAGAAAACCCCGGAGTTGTAGTCCGCATAGACGTAAGCTCCGTAAAGCGGCGTGATCTTTTGTCCGCGATAGACGCGGCCTCCGGTGATGGCTTGATTGGCGTTGGTGTGCGGATAGGCCAGCAGAGGCGGACTGTGAACGAAGCCCGGCGGGGCCTGCCCGGCTTTTGGACCGTTGGCGAATCCTTCACGGTAGGCCCAGCCGTAATT
Source organism: Verrucomicrobiota bacterium (assembly GCA_035327385.1). Taxonomy (GTDB): domain Bacteria; phylum Verrucomicrobiota; class Verrucomicrobiia; order Limisphaerales; family JADLHS01; genus DAOLDN01. The sequence goes on from DAOLDN010000204.1 coordinate 3,428, forward strand.
GCCGCCGCGTTCGATCAGGCAGATTGCCTCCCACGCGCCCTGTCCCACGTCGCCGCAATAAAGCACTTCGGTCTCCGGGTCAAAGCACCAGCGCCAGGGATTGCGAAGGCCAACGGCCCAGAATTCCGTGCGCACCATGTTCGAATTGATCGTCAACCCGTTGAAATTCGTCGCGCCCACATACGGATTGTCCAGGGGCACGAGATAGTTTGTGGTGACGGCGTGGTGCGGGTTTGGGGTGAGATTTCCGGGCCGTTTGTCCACGTCCAATCGCAGGAACGCAGCAAAAAAGTCCTTCGTAATGGTCTGGCTGTTGTTCCAGGAATCGTTGCCGCCGCCCTCGTCCCCCAGTGAAACGTAGAGATAACCATCCGACCCGAAGTGCATGTCGCCGCCGTTGTGATTGTCCGCCTGGTCGTACTGAACCAGGATCGGCGTATGAGACGCGGCGTTGGCTTGATTTGGATTCGCGTCCGAAACCTGGTAACGGGCGATGATGTCATGCAGGCCGTTGCCTCCTCCCAAGGCCGTGGTGTTGGTGTTACCCGTGTAAAAAACGTAAAAATAACCGTTCGTTGCGTAGCCTGGATGGAAGGCCAGTCCCAACAGTCCGCGTTCGTCCCAGGTGTTCAGCGTGGTGTTGACCCGCGCCGTCATGTTCAGGAACACCGTGCGATTGGGGGCTGCGAGATTGGTGATGACGATGATGCGTCCGCTCTTTTCAAGGATGAACAGGCGATTGGTCTCTCCCGGTGCAGACGCGATGCAAACCGGGTTTGTGAAAACCATTCCGGGAAACGGAAATGCGTTGGTGAACGTGTAGCCAAAACTTCCCGGGACCGCAGGCATGTTGGTGAGCGTGCTGTTGGGAACGCGGATCAGCGAGCCATGAACCTCGTGGACGGTGAATACCGCGACAAAAATCACAGCCAGACGGTAAACGGATTTTGCGAGCATGCGGCGAAATCTGCGTCACACGGTCGGAATTGTCAAAAGACAGTTTTGTGACCATGCGGCTGGACGATTCTCTGAATTGTCCTCGAACTGCTATCCCAAACGTTGCGAGGTTTCAGTCGCTGCACTGCTAACCACGCGCCGCCTTCGCAGCCTGCACGAACGCCGCCGCCGTTTTCGTCAACGTCGCCCAGTCATCCTTCTCCAGAACGTCCTTGCTGATGAGTGACGAACCCGCGCCTACCGCCGCACAACCAGCCTTCAGAAAATCGCCGATGGTTTTCAAATCCACGCCACCGGTGGGAACGATCTTCAAATGGGGCAGGGGAGCGCGCAGTGCCTTGATGTAATTCGGACCAAGACCGTCGGCGGGGAAAATTTTGATGAAATCAGAACCGGCCTCGTGCGCCAGTTGTGCTTCGGTGGGCGTGTAGCTGCCGAGCATGACGGGCTTGTCCGATTTGTGGGCGACGGCCACAAGCTCGCGGCGGCAGATGGGGCTGACGATGAACTGCGCTCCGGCGTCAATCGCGGCCTGGCATGTCGCCTCGTCGAGGACAGTCCCAACTCCGATCAACGCGCGTTCGCCCAGTTTTTCGCTCGCCTCACGGATTGCGACAATGGCGTTGGGTGTTGTCATGGTGATTTCGACCGCGATGACGCCGCCCGCGACCAGCGCCTCCGCCAATGGCACTGCCTGGTCGGCGCGCTTGGCGCGGACGACGGCGATGACGCCGGGATTGAGGAGTCGTTGGATGATCTGAGCTTTGGTTGGCATGGTGTTGATTCCGAGTGTCCGTTGAAACCCGGCTAATTCTGGCCTTTGCGATACGCCTCCGCAAGCAGCGAAACGGGATGAACGACGCGCAGGTTCAATCCGCGTTTCCTTGCGCCGTTGATGAGCTGGAGCAGGCAGCCGGGGTTCGCGGTGGCCACGATCGTCGCACCCGTGGATTCAATGTGGCGGAGTTTGCGTTCCAACAATTGTTCCGCCATTTCCGGCTGCGTCAGGTTGTAGATGCCCGCGCTGCCACAGCACCAGTTCGCCTCCGGCAGTTCCACCAGGTTAAATCCCGTTATCGCCTTCAACAGTTGCCTCGGCTGGTTCACGATCTTCTGTCCGTGCGACAGGTGGCAGGACTCGTGGTAGGTGACCAACGCATTTCGGATTTCGGAATTTGGAATTCGGAATTTGATTTGTACAAGCCATTCGTGGATGTCCTTGACCTTGGTGTCCCAGAGTCTGGCTTGTTTGCTCCACACCGGATCGTCCGCCAGCAGTTTGGCGTAATGTTTGAGGTGCGAGCCGCAGCCGCCGGCGTTGGTGATGATGGCGTCGAATTGTTCGGGCGGGAACTGTTTCAGATTCCTGCGCGCGAGTCGTTGGGCCAGTTCCCACTCACCGTTGTGCGCGTGCAACGAGCCACAACAGTGCTGGTCGGGCGGCGTGACAACTTCGCAACCGTTCTGCGCCAGAACTTCGACCGTGTCGCGGTTCACGTCGCTGAAAATCAAATCCTGAGCGCATCCCGTCAGCAGGGCGACGCGGTATTGTCGCCGGCCCAATGCAGGAGTGACCGGCGCGATCAACTCAGCCGAGAACGCCGGTTGAATGTCCGGCGTCATCGCTTCGAATTCGCGAAGCCTTTTGGGCAGAAACTTCGTCACACCACTGCCGCGCAGGAGTGTTTGCAGACCCAATTGTTGATAGAGGCGGATGAATTTGCCGACGAGTTGCAACCGTGCCTGATCCATGAAGAGCCATTTCACAGTCAGGCTGCGTATGAAATTGCGTTTTGGATCGTTGAGAACGCGGGACACTTCCACCTCCGCCCTCGCGTGCTCGAACAATTCCGCATAATTCACGCCCGCCGGGCACGCCGTCATGCACGCGAGACAACCGAGGCAGAAATACATTTCGTCGCCGAACGCCTTTGTCACGTCCAGTTTGTCGTCGGCGATGGCGCGCATCAGCGCGATGCGGCCTCGCGGGCTGTTGCGTTCCAGTTTCGTGGCGTCGTAGGTCGGACACGTCGGCAGGCAAAGGCCGCAGTGCATGCACTGTTGGACCACGGAATAATCGAGGCCCTTCAAGTGCGAGTGTCGCTGCGGAGTTTGTGTTGCGCTCGTCATTGTGTCTGCAAAATCCGTGCGTGGCGGCCGGGTCATTGTGTTTTGGTTGCCGACTCTCTGGCGCACTGCAGGAAGCGTTCCGCACCGATGGCGACCCCGTTTTTCGGCAGCGCCGCACCAATGGACAGCGAGTGTGTTTCGGGGATGAGTGGCAGCAATTTCAACCGCCGACCGGCGGTGCAGGCCAGAGATTGAACCACGACGGAAACGCC
>DAOLDN010000205.1:0-6697 GCA_035327385.1 Verrucomicrobiota bacterium
CCGTTGCAATCTGCCTCAACGCGAGCAGCACCATGGCGGTGTCGTCCACGTCGGGATTCCATTTGTTCTCGAATTCAAAAACCCAGCCGCTGGGTTCAACGTCCACGGGGTTCTTGTGGTGCCAGTCGCCCCGGAATCGGATTTCCTTGTCCATGAGCCAGGTGGCGGCCTTTTTCATGCGAGGGTGGTCTTCGGGAACGCCGGATTCTCGCATGCACATGGTGACGATGGCGGTGTCCCAGACGGGAGATAGGCAGGGTTCGATGCGGACGGAGTCAGTTGTCTCGTGTTCGAGTTTTTTTAGTTCACGCGCCGCGCGCAGGACTTCGGGATGGTCGTCTGGATAGCCGAGCGCCTTGAGTGCGATGAGGGAATTGAGAATGCCGGGGAAGATCGCCGCCAAACCGTCCGAGCCCTCAAATCGTTCCAGCATCCATTGCTCGGATTTTTTGAGGGCGCTCTTGCGGAAGGGGTGGATTTTATTTTGGGCGAACCACTCGGCAAGTTTGTGGACGCGATCCAGCCAGAGAAAGAAGTTGCGCCAGGTGAAACGGTCGGGATCGGGTTGCAGCGTGAGTTCTCGCTGGCTTTTGCCGTTGGGATAGAGTTCGTCGAGGTTGACGCCGTTCTTCAGCGGACGCGTCGGCTTGAAATGGTTGATGATGGACAGCGGGACAAGCATGGCGCGCGACCAGTTGCTCATGTCCCAGAAGTTCACATGGAACCATTTGCCTATGAGGATGACTTCGCAGGGGATGGTGGGGAGATATTCCCACGGGAAAAGTCCTATGAGCGCGAGGTAGAGTTTGGAGAAAGTGTTCATCCTCGGCACGCCGCCCATGTGCGATGCCACTTCGCGCGCGCGCAACATTCGCGGGTCGGTGACGGGGATGCCGGCCAGCTTTAATGCGAGATAAGCCTTGATGGTGGCGTTCACCTCGGACGGTCCTCCGTGGTAAATGTTCCAGCCCCCGTCGGGTAACTGCATCGAAAGGATCTTGTTGACCGCCTTGCGCTGCCATTCCGGGTCAACGCTGCCGTTCCAGTGGTGGAAGGCGACCATGTCTGAAACCAGGGTCGAATCCACCATCAGTTCTCCGATCCAGTAGCCTTCGGGTTTTTGGACGCTAAAAAGAAATTGCTGTGACCTGCGGACGGCGGTTTCAAGGTCCTTCGTCAGATCAATCGGCAGGTTCAGAGCCGGCTGTTGCGGCGGGTTGTCAATTTGATGTTGATGCGGATGACTCAAAGGCACGATGAATACTGCAAACCGTGGTTTTGTGTGTAAAGGCGGAATTCGGAATGAAACCTCCGGAAACGCCAGTCAGACCTTGTCCTCAATCAATTCCCGCCTGGCACCGCTGAGAAGCTGTTCGACGAAGTTGGTGGAATAAACGCCTCGACGGAAGTTCGGGTCCTGAAGAATGGCCTGTTGAAACGAAATGGTCGTCTTGACGCCGGTGATCATGAATTCGCTCAATGCGCGGCTCATCTTGTCCATCGCCTCGCGACGGTCTTTGCCGAAGGTGATCAGCTTGCCGATCATTGAGTCGTAAGTTGGAGGGATCGTGTATCCTGCGTAGGCGTGAGTGTCCACGCGAACGCCCCGGCCGCCGGGCTGGTAATACATCTCCACGCGACCCGGACTCGGACGGAAATCATCGAAAGGATCTTCCGCGTTGATGCGACATTCGATTGCGTGGCCTTTGAACTGAACGTCGCCCTGTGACATTTTCAGCGGCTCGCCCATGGCGATCATCAACTGGGCCTTGACAAGGTCAATGCCGGTGACTTCCTCGGTCACCGGATGTTCCACCTGGATGCGTTTGTTGACTTCGAGGAAATAGTAATTGCCGTGGTTGTCCACGATAAACTCGACGGTGCCTGCGTTGGTGTAATTGGCCACTTCCGCGATGCGCACGGCGGCCTTGCCCATCTTGTCGCGCAGTTTGCGGTATTTTGTCTCGATTAACGGCGAGGGCATTTCCTCGACAATCTTCTGATTGCGTCGTTGCACCGAACAATCGCGCTCGCCCAAATGGATGATCCGGCCCTTGTTGTCGCCTAGAATCTGAAACTCAATGTGATGCGGATTTTCGATGAATTTCTCGATATAGACACCGGAATTGCCGAACGCCTTTTCCGCTTCCGTGCGCGCTGTGTGGTATCCCTTGATGAGTGAGACGTCATTGTGTGCCACTCGCATGCCGCGACCACCGCCTCCGGCAACGGCCTTGATCATCACGGGATAACCGATCTTCTTTGCAATGGCGACCGCGTCCTGCTCGTTTTCGACGATTCCATCGGAGCCGGGCGGCGTTGGCACGCCCGCCTTTTTAGCCAGGTTACGGCTGATGGCCTTGTCCTCCAGCGCGTTCATCGCGCGGGAACTCGGCCCGATGAACCGGATGTTGCAACTGTCGCAAACGTCGGCAAAATGGGCGTTCTCGGAGAGGAAACCGTAGCCGGGGTGGATGGCGTCCACATCCGCAATTTCCGCCGCGCTGATGATGCGGTCTATGCGCAGGTAGCTGTCCGATGCCGGAGCGCTGCCAATGCAGATGGCTTCGTCCGCCAGTTGCACATGCATGGAGTTGGCGTCGGCCTCGGAATAAACGGCCACCGTGCGGATGTTCAATTCTTTGCACGCGCGGATGATGCGCACGGCAATTTCTCCGCGGTTGGCCACAAGGACTTTTTCAAACATGAGCGATTGAATTAACGTTCCCGCAGTGCTTTGAGAGCCAATACCCGGTCAGGCCGGGCGAACCTTGAACAGCGGCTGGCCGAATTCGACTGGCTTGGCGTTTTCCACCAGTAACTGGGTGATGACGCCTTTGACCTCGGCCTTGATTTCATTCATCACTTTCATGGCTTCGATGATGCAAACAACGGAGTCCGGGCTGACCTCCATGCCGACCTCGACGTACGACCCCGACTCGGGCGAAGGTGAACGGTAAAATGTTCCGATCATCGGAGATTTGATTTCTATCTCGCCGGACGCAGCCGCCTGTGATTGGGCAGAGGGCGTGGGCAGAGCCGGTTGAGGGACGACGGGGGCCGTTGCCGGACTGTAAGCAATCACCGCAGGCTCATCAGGAATGACAACATTCGGGTTGCCGGCGATCCCACGTTTTAGCCTGATCTTGAAATCCTGCTTTTCCAGCTCGAATTCCGAAACGGAATTCTTCTTCATCAGGTCAATTATTGCCTTAATATCTTTGAGATCCACGTCAGTTAATCGTTAAAGTTACGCAGAATTCCCCGTGAACTACCGTTTTGCCCATTTAATGAAAAAAGCAGCAGCCGAACTTCGACTCTGCTTTGTTAGTTTTCAGATGCGCGAAGAATAGTTAGCAGCAACACCAACGTCAAGCGACATTTTTGGATTAGCGATAAACAGGTTTTATACAAAGAATACCCATAAAAATGCTCACAAACCATCATTAATCAGGCAATAATCACATCGGTAACGTTATTTATTAAAACCTGTCGTTACTGCTTTGGCGACCGCAAGTTTGTTGCACGTTTCAGAAAGCAACAGGCCAGAAATGGCGAACGCTGTCCATGCCATGGCCGGGATATACAATCCAAACTCCATCGCACCTTGGATCGTCCAGCCCAGCAGTCCCAGCCAAACACAAAATGCCATGGCGCTTTCTGGCTTGTCCGGCTTCCGATAACCGAACCACAAGATTCCAATGATCCATCCGGTGTAACACAAGCAAGCCGGCAGGCCGGAATCCGTCGCCTGCTGGAGATAGTCGTTGTGTGCCAGTTTGGCCATTTCCGACTCCGGCTTTTTAATTCGTTTGTAAGATTCGCCAAAAGTGCCCGGACCTGTGCCAAAGACTGGATTTGCCGCGACGGTTTGAAGGCCAGCACGCCAATAGTCGAACCGAGCCACGACACTCGTCGCACCACGTTGGAAGAATCCGGCGTATCTCACGGCAAATCCTGCGATGCCCACAACGAGTACAGCAACGACAAGGGAGAACTTCAATTGCGTTGAAAACCGCAAATGCAGCAATCCAATCAACGCCAGCGTCAGCGCAATGAGCCAGCCGCCCTTTGAGCCCGACCAATAGAGGCAAGCCAGCGACCCAATCCCCAGACACCCAACCAGGAAACACCGTGCCGCGAACGTGAACCGCGTGGATTGCTGCCATAAAAAAACCGACAAGGGAGGCAACAGCAGCAGCAGCACACCCGCCAGCGAATTCGGATAGAACAACGTCGAAAAAATCCTGTCGCTGGACATCTTCTTCAGATACTCCGGCGACACCGATTCCAGATGGGGATAGACATAGGTGGAGAAATACTTTCGCGTCTCTTCAAGACCCCCGAACCGCTGATGAAGACCCCATGCAATGACAATTACGAACGCGACCAATACCGGCAGCCAGAACGCGGCCGGCGTCCGGGATTTTCCGGCACACAACAAGCCGAGATAAAAGCAGACGACACACGCGGCGAAATGGATCCCCGTCAGTCGTGTCAGTTCTCCGTCCACAGTGCGGGCGGCGCAAACGAACTGCCACAACAACCAGACTGCAGGCAGGATGAGCAGCCAGCGAGGAAGGGCAGTTCGCCAACGCGCCACGAACAGACCCGCGACGATCAAGACCGCCAGCAGTCCGTAACCCACCTTTATAGGCCAATGATTCAACGCCCACTCGAACCCGTTCTCGGGCCAGACGACAAAGCTGTCGAACGTGCAGGGATTGCCGAATTTCAACAGCGAAAGGCCGATGAGAATGCCAAACCCCGACGAAAACAACGTCGTCGGAGAAAACCTCGTTGCCGGTTCAGCGCTGATTTTCCTGGAAACCTTGGCGGACATGGATTGAGGCGGTCCGTTACAAGTGGAGTTTCAACAGGCCGACCTCCAACGCCAGCGTTTCCTGAACGTTGGTGTGCAACAAGCGCTGCGTTTGCTCCATGACTTCGAGGTTTTCCTGTGCGCGACGGGCGTTGATGCGGCGGGCCACGGCTTCCGCTCCAGCCCCTAACTGCGGGAACAACAGCAGTTCACGACCCTGTCCGGTGGCGTGCAACCAAACGTCCCGCAGCCACCATTGCAGCGCCAGCAACAACTCGCCACGCCGCCGCCTGTATTCCGCTTCGATCGCGGCCTTCAATTCCTCCTCCCACTTGTCCTTCAGGTCCCTGTCAATCTCCTCGTGGCGCTCCAGCGGCGAACGAGCCGTCAACGTCTCCTCCACGGCACCCTTGATTTCCGCCAGTTTGCCCGCCAGCACGTCCATCAACGTGTAACGCCCCAGCAAACTTCGCCGCTCCACGGCCGCCGTTTCGCTAAACCGCCCCAGCCAGTCCATTGTTGGCCCGTCCAGTTTGCGGCCTTCCGCGCCGGAAAAATTCAATCTCAGGCAACGCGACAAAATCGTTTCCAGCAACCGCTGCGGCTCGGTCGTCAACAGGATCAACACCGACCGCTGCGGCGGTTCTTCGAGAGTTTTCAGGAAGGCGTTCGCGGAATTGGGATTCATCCGGTCCGCTGCCACGATCACCGCCACCTTGTATTCCGCCTCCGTCGGTTTGAGCTGGATTTCGCGCATCAATTCTCGCATCTGCTCGATTTTGACGACACGCGATTTGGACTCCGGCCTCGCCCAATGAACGTCCGGATGCGCCTCGGCATCAATCCGGCGGCAACTCGAACAATCATCGCAACAATCCACCGCCGCTCCCGCATTGCCGCCGCGAACCGGCTGACTGCAATTCAACGTCTTGGCCAGCGTCCGTGCGGCCAGTTCCAATCCGTCCATTTCGTCCCCGGTAAACAGATAGGCGTGGCCCAACCGTCCGCGCTCCAGCGAACGTTGCAACAGGCCCACACCCGCCTGATTGTCTGGAAAATCTTTGAATGACATGCCGCCGGACGATGTTTCCCGACCTGCGCCAGCCGGTCAATTCATTTGATGTCCTCCACTTTCCCCGTTGAACATTGTTTCGGGAACATCCACCATCCGCATCGAAACTGACACGACACGAAACGATTCGCGTTTTGAATTATGAAAACTCCGACACTCCCTCCCTTCGACCACAAGCCCCAACCCTACAATGGCCCGTCCGCGGCGGACGTGCTTGCGCAGCGCAATCAATTCCTCAACCCCGGCATATTCCTCTACTACAAGAATCCAATCATGCTGGTGGAGGGCAAAATGCAGTACGTTTGGGACGAAACCGGCAAACGTTACCTTGACGGCCTGGGCGGCATCGTGACTGTCAGCGTCGGCCACTGTCATCCTCATGTCATCGCGGCGGGCAACAGGCAGAGTGAATTGTACCAACATTCGACGACGATTTATCTGCATCCGAACGTCGGCGCGTTCGCTGAGAAGCTCGCGTCCAAATTGCCGGGCGAACTGAAGGTTTGTTACTTCGTCAATTCCGGCAGCGAGGCCAACGATCTCGCGTTGCTCATGGCGCGCGCTTACACCGGCAATTACGACGTCGTCGCGCTTCGCAATGCCTATCACGGCGGCAACGCCTCCGGCATGGCCGTCACCGCTCACAGCACGTGGAAATACAACGTGCCCCACAGCTTCGGCGTTCATCATGCCATCGCGCCGTATCCGTTCCGCGGGCCGTACGGTTACGACGACGCGGACGCGGGCCGAAAATATGCCGATGACGTGAAGTCGGTCATCGAATACGCCGCACCCGGCAAGGT
>DAOLDN010000206.1:0-6695 GCA_035327385.1 Verrucomicrobiota bacterium
CGGCTGGCCCGGCATGAGTTGGCGGTTGCAGATTTCTTTAATCAGCGGCGCTGCGAACTCTCTGCCGTGGGTGTCGCGGGCGATGATGACGGGCTGGCCTTCGTCGGAAATGACTTTGGCTTTGCGGGCGACTTCGCGGAAACGAAGTTGCTCGCGATCCTGCTGGATGGAAGTTTCTCCGCGCTTGGCGTAATCCGTGTTCACCACTTGATAAAGCGACTGGAAGTAATCGCGGAACACTTGGGGGTTGGTGGCAAGGTGGTTGGAAGCCGATTCCTCGTCACCCAAGGTCGCCAAAGTAATCACCGCTTGATCGGAGGCGGCGCGATAGACGCCTGGCGGGAGTTTGTGATCCACCGGTCGGAAGACGTGAACTTCGCCAGAGCCAAGCCGGCCTTCTCGATTACAACGACCAGCGACTTGGACAATCGAATCCAGCGGCCCAAGCGCACGCCAGACAACGGGAAAATCCACATCAACGCCCGCTTCGATGAGTTGGGTGGAAACGACGCGACACGGTCGGCCGGCAGCAAGCCGCTCGCGGATGATCTGGATCAGAGCCAAGCGGTGTTGCGGGCACATAGCCGATGACAAATGGATCGGAGACTCATTTGGCAAATTCCGTTTCAGTTGTTCCCAAAGCTCCTTTGCGTGGCGGGTGAGATTGACCACACACAAGGCTTGCGGCGTAGCAGCCATTCGCTCTGCCAGTTGCGGCCAATCGAGTGTTTCGTCCGCTTTGGGCAGATGGTAATTCACCCGACGCAGTCTGCCGAACACCTCATCCGGCTCTGGGGCGATTTCGCGCAACTCCTGCGGCTCGAAGCCGTCGGGCAGTGCCGGGGATTTACGGAAGGCGGGCTGCGTGGCAGAACTGAACACAAAACTCGTGCCGTAGTTTGCCGCTAGGTCGCGGAACACATTGAAGGTTGGCTTCAGCAAATGTGCGGGCAGCGTTTGCACTTCGTCAAAGATAACGACCGAACGCGGAATACGATGCAGCTTACGGCACTTGGACGGACTGCTGGCAAAGAGCGATTCCAGAAACTGCACCGAGGTTGTGACAATGATCGGCGCGTCCCAGTTTTCTGACACGAGTTCCAGCTGAGATTTTTCTTCTTCCTTCCGGTCGTCTTGGGGACGAACTCCGGAATGATTTTCCAAAACGACTTCATCGCCAAAGATGCAGCGGTATTCAGCCGCGTTTTGTTCGATGATGGAGAGGTAAGGAATAACGACAATCACGCGACGAAGTCCATGGGCTTTGGCATGGGCCAAGGCGAACGCCATCGAAGCAAGCGTCTTCCCACCGCCCGTAGGCACGGTGAGAGAGAAGAACCCGGGAGACAGTGAGGCTCGCTCAATCGCGGTGTCGAAAATGCGATTGCGCAAGGCCGCCATCCGGCTGTGCGGGTTTGCCGCTGATTTACGTTCGCGCTCGGCGTGAATTTTCCCCAGCAATTGGCTGGCTTCCAGTATCCGGTCCGGTGGCGGAGTTTCAGGCCAACAAGCCGTGTCAAGCCGGTCGGCATCAACCAGACAGGAGAAGATCAGCCGTGTGTAAAAGTCGGCCGAAAGTTCGTTGTTCACCCAAGCGGGAAGTGGTGGTGGTGATGGCAACGGGCCAAGCTCCGATTCCAAGCGGGCGACAAGTTCCGACACGGTCTGGGCAATTCGCAGCGCTGATTTGCCCAGCATTCCTGGGAGATCGCCGCAGTCATGCAACCCAGCGTGGTGTCCGGCAACCGGCAGTGTTGAGGCAAGACTTCGTTCCATCGCCCAGGCCGCGCCGAAAATTGCGTGCTGGGTTTCGACGCTGCTGCCGCGCTCTCCGCGCAAGTACGCCTGAAACTCGTCGCGATACTTCCCCAAATCATGCAGCAGTCCGGCCAGTTCGACTTCGGCTTGAACCGACTTGCCGAGCGGCGCGGCAAGTCGCTTTGCCAAGTTGGCGACGTTGCGGAGATGAGCGTGAAGCGGTTGCCATTCGCCGCCATCGTCTGCTGTATGTGCGTAGTAATTCACCCGTTGCTCCTGTGTGGCCTTGAGTCGAGGCGATTCGTAATCCTCTTTTCACAATCAAACAAGCCGGAGTTGTTGGCAGTTATCAACATTCTGCCCACAAGCCTGCCACAGGGGGTGGGACAAAAGCTGTCCACTCAAAAAGAAGTTTTCACCCTTTAACGGGGGATGAATCCAGAAACGCGAATCAAGGGACGATTCGATTTATGTTCCAACGTTTTGCCGGTTCTGGCATCTAAAGAGAAATGCCAAAGTCCAAAGGCCGATTGCTGAAGGCGCTGAACATCCTGGTTGCTTCGATCGCATTGAGCGTTGCGGCGGCGGATGCCGCTCCGCACACCCGGGCGTCGTTGTTGCTGGACGCGACGACCGCCAAACCCGGCGACACCATCCTCGCGGGCGTCCGCCTGGAGATGGACGAACACTGGCACACTTACTGGCAATACCCCGGCGCATCCGGTGCGGCCACGAAGATCAAATGGAAACTGCCCGATGGCATCACTGCGGGCGAAATCCAATGGCCCGTTCCGGAAAAACTGCCGGCGGGCGATGATGATGAGTTCACCACCTACGTTTATCACGACGAGGTGGTGCTGCTCGTGCCGCTGACCATCGCGTCCGACGTCAAAACTGGCCGCGTGGAACTGGCGGCACACGTCGCGTGGCTGGAGTGTGAAAAACTGTGCCTGCCAGGTGATTCGGATGTGTCGGCAACACTTGAAATCGGCGACAGCACCACGCCGTCGCAATTCGCGGGTGTGATCAAGGAGTGGCAACGGAAACTTCCGAGGTCGGGCGACGTTCTTTCCGCGCAAGCCAGATGGGAAAAAGCCGCCACGGGCGACACGCGGCCGTTGTTGCTGGAATGGAACGTCACAGAATCCTCCGGAGACTGGGATTTCTTTCCGCTCGGCCACGATTCGTACGACATTCAGCCTGCGACAACGATCGTTTCTTCCTCGGGCGACAGGATTGTTCTTCGCAAGACGGTTCAGAAATTCGATGGCGACTGGCCCGTGGAAGTTTCCGGGGTGATTGTTCGCGTAGCAGACGGCGTGCGGGAAGGTTATGCGGTGACGTTGCCGGTGGGTGGCGGCGCGCGAACGCGCGGTACTGTCGCGCCGGAGACGGGCGAGACGACGGGCTCGCGGACGCCGGTTGTGGAGACTGAAATGGCGAAGCCGACGCGTCCGCTGTGGTTGATGCTGCTGGCGGCATTGGTCGGAGGATTGATCCTCAACATCATGCCGTGCGTGTTGCCTGTAATTTCGTTGAAGATCCTCGGTTTTGTGAGCCAGTCGAGAGAACATCCGGCGCAGGTCCGCAAGCTGGGATTGATCTACACGGCGGGCGTGCTGGTTTCATTTCTCGCGCTGGCGGCTGTCGTCATCGGAGTGAAAGCCGCCGGCGGCAAGGCGGCGTGGGGAATGCAGTTCGGCAATCCGGTGTTCGTCGTTTGCCTCACGGTTCTGGTGACGCTGGTGGCGCTGAATTTGTTCGGTGTGTTCGAGGTCACGTTGAGCGGACGTGTCATGGATTCGGCGGGCGGACTGAGTTCAAAACACGGAGCCGCGGGCGCGTTTTTCAACGGCGTTCTGGCCACGATTCTGGCGACGCCCTGCACGGCGCCGGTGCTTGGATTTGCGCTTGGATTCGCGTTTGCGCAACCACCTCCGTTGATTGTGTTGATGTTCCTCGCGGTCGGTCTGGGACTGGCGCTGCCGTATCTGCTGTTGAGCTGGAAGCCGGCGTGGCTGCGATTTCTGCCGAAACCCGGCGCATGGATGGAAAAATTCAAGATGGCGATGGGCTTTCCGATGCTCGCCACAGCGGTCTGGTTGTTCACGCTGGCGCAATCCTTTTACGGAAAACGTTTGTTGTGGCTGGGAGTTTTTCTCGTGTTGCTGGCGCTCGCCGCGTGGATTTTCGGCGAGTTTTATCAACGCGGAGCGAAGCGACGCAGTCTTGCGCTGGTTCTGGTTCTGGTGTTGTTGGTCGGCGGTTATGCCTACGCCATCGAAGGTGAATTGCGCTGGCGCTCGCCGTTGCCGCCGGAGCAGGCGGTCAGTTTGAAGGAAAGTCCCGATGGCATTGACTGGCAGCCGTGGTCTGCGGCGGCGGTGGCGAAGGCGCGGGCGGAAGGTCGTCCGGTGTTTGTGGATTTCACGGCGGACTGGTGCGTGACGTGCCAGTTCAACAAAAAGACGAGCATCGAGATCAGTTCCGTGCGCGCGAAGCTTAAAGCGATCAACGCCGTCTCGCTACTCGGTGATTACACGCGGTTGCCCCCGGACATCACGGATGAGTTGAACCGTTTCGGTCGCGCCGGTGTGCCGCTGGTGCTGGTGTATCCGAGGAACGCGAGCGAGCCGCCCATCATTTTGCCGGAAGCACTGACGCCCGGCATTGTTCTCAACGCGCTGGAACGCGCGGAGCAGTAGCGGCGGCTTGCGTGCCGATGGCGGCCTTCAGCGTGGCTTCGATTGAGCGATAGATGTTTTCCGCGAGTTGTTCGCGGCCTTTCTGCGTGAAATGGATCAGGTCAATAAACTTCTCGTGCGCTCCATCCAGCTCCGGATGCGTGTTCATGAACAGGACGTCGGGATGTTCGCCGGCAAGCGACGCAACCAGTCCGGAATGGAGCTCGTTGGCTTTGATTTGCAAGTGTACCGAAGGAAAACCGGCGCGATAGAACGCCACCACATCCGGCGCGCTGCGGTCGTTGACGGCCATCGAGAAGTTGGCGAGCGCGAGGCGGATGCCGTTCGTCCTGGCCACAGTGATCAAATCCCGGTAGGCAGCCGCGTATTCAGTTTCGTCAGGCGCAACCGATCCGTCTCGGAACGGGACGGCTTTTGGTTCGAGGCTGCGACGGTAGAGGCGGAGTTTGATTCCGTATTCCGCGTCCGCAAGCAACTTGATCGGACGCTGGCGATATGCGGGCTGCTTGTGTCCGTGAATGCGAGGCATGGCACGGTCGAGCAGGATGAAACCGTTGATGCCGTGATAGGAGATGACCAGATCCGGCTTCAACGGGAGCAGTTCACTGATGAGTCGTTGGGTGTTCTGCGGGAGTGTGATTGCCGGAACACCGGCGTTGATGACCTGCACGGGCCGCGCCGGCTTCAATCGTTCCCGGATGAGTTGCTCCAGCACTTCCGGCCACGGTTTCTGTCCCGGTTCGATCGTCATGCCAAAAGTGGTGGATTCGCCCAGGGCAACAATCCGGTAGGCGTCACCTTTTTCAAACTCGAAATCAGGCCCGCGAAAACCGTTGTTGTTGATTTTGATTTCACCGCGGAAAAACGTCGCATGACTGTTTGGTGGAAGGGTGGAGGTGTGCGGACCTGTGGTGTTTCGACCCAGTTCGGCCATCATTTCGTGGTATTGGCCCACGTAGTAGTTCCACCACGCGGCGAACGCGGACGGATCCTGCTTCGCCACGGCGAAGGAATAAAGGCGGCGCGAATCGTCCGACTTGGGATCAAACTCGTATCGCGGCCTAAAGACCCAGTCCAGCACCGGCAGAAACACCAGCAACAAGACCAGTGTGGCAGCGGCAGTCGTGACGAAGGGTTTCCGATGATACATCACCCAGCAGAGCGTCACGACGAACAACGTGGCGAGCGTGGCCAGATGGAATCCAACGCGGTCATTTTGCAGATACGCGGCCCCGAGCCAGACGCCGGCACCGATGATGATCCAGGTGCTTCCGAATGCGCGCCAGCGATTCCTCAACGGGACTGAATTCACGAACGAACCGGTCGCAAAACCGGCACTGCCGATGAGCCACGCCAGGATTGCATGCGACAAGTCGGGACTGAGCGTTCGTTGCGCGCCAAAACACAGGCTTGCCGGCACGATGAGGCTGGAAATCCACGCGACGGGCAACATCTCTGTCTGCCATTGTCCTTTGGCGTTCGCCGTACACAAGGCGGTTGCGGCAAGGCTTGAGGCGAGGACAACAAGCCCAGCCACTGCGGCCCGCGGGAATCCCAGCCAGTGGCTCATCAAAAACCAGCCTGCGATGAACAATGCCAGGACGACAGGCCGTAGTTTCATGAATGAGTCTGTCAATGTGGGCATGAATCAAAACGGTCGCATGTTCAGCGCCATGAAACAGCGAAACGTTTTGTAGAACCAGCAGATTTGAATGTGCTTCGACCTGCGATGCCGGGCCATGGAGCAAAGTGCTGTCAGCAGTGCATCGTCATTCAGCCCGAACGAGGGCAATGATCAACGCGTCGCGGTTCCAGGCACGGACAGCGACCTGTAGAGGATGGGTTGCACCTGTTGCCATGTGGACCCGGATTTCTCCGCCAGACCCACAGCCGCTCCGGTTGCATAGGCCGTGGCAACGGACGTTCCCTGAATGTAAAACGGCCGGTTGTTGTAATACACGATGCCCGATCCGGGCGCGGCCACGTCCACAAAGTCGGCAATGTTGGCGTAGGACGCGATTTGACCACGGGTCGTCGCCGTCACTGCCACAACGGGATCGTAAGCCGCGGGAAAAACGTTCTCGCCGGTGGGTTCATTGCCTGCCGCGCCGAAAACCGCGATGCCGCGGTCGGTGACGTTTTGGATGATGTTTTGCAGCACGGCGCTGCTGCCCGCGCTGCCGAGGCTGACATTGATCCAGTTGGCCCCGTTGTTGACGGCGGCAACAATCC
>DAOLDN010000207.1:0-6694 GCA_035327385.1 Verrucomicrobiota bacterium
GCGAATTTCGACATCAGCCCCCAGGTAGGGGGGCAGCCGCCCCGGCTGCTTGGGTCCGGCAACCGCCTCGCTTGCCGAAAAAATCGCGCGTATTCGCCAACCGAGGCGGTTGGTGGACTTTTCGCAGGCGGGTCGCCCGCGCCACTATGGTGCTGTTATCGAATTGCGCCCGTGGAATACCCGAGCAACGCATGATTTACCGGCACGGTGCGGCCGTCCCATCCAGACTTTCTGAAAACCGGGCGAGAAGTTGGCGCCAGCCGGGCGCGCCTCTCCAAACCACCGCCAGTTCTCTTCGAGCAGCGAAACATCTCCCAGTTCTACATTCGCCGTGCGCTGTAGCCATGGTGGATGCCAGACGCGGAAGAATCGCCTCCGCCCGCCAGCGGAATTGAACGCGGTGTAACGCTCCATCAGCCATTCGTCCAAAGTACCGTTTTCACACGGCGCAAACGCGGACGTAACGCCGCTCTCCAGACCGGCTCGATATTCGAGATTCAACCGCGTTCGAACATCCGTGACGCTGCCGCACAGGACGCCGCGTTGCCAGTCATGGTCATATCGGATTCGACCGTGACGATACGGTAGGCCGAATGTCGCGGGTCCGAGCCAGACTGCCAGTTTGCTCGACAACCATTCCGCAAGGAAATGAATGCCCGGCTCGTCGTGATGACGGACGTAGGTTCGCACATTCAGAAATTCGTGCGTCGCGATCGGGCGGAACAACCACGCTCCCAACTGGCCTCCAATACTTGGCCGCATTCCGCGCAGCGTGAACGCAACCAACGAAACGAAAGCGCGCCCGTCATACAGATCCAGTTGGTAAGGGACATCGCGCTGCAAAACTTCCGCGTCCACCTCCAAGTGAATCATCAAGACCCGTTCCCATGCGGCCACAAACAACGGCTCGGCCCGGCACGACAGCATGCGCTGTTTTGCCACCCGGCTCAGCGCGCCATTCGACCGAACCGTTGGTTGGCCGACATTCATAAGCCGCTTTCTGTTCAGTGTCGCCCTGCAAGATCACGAAATGCGTCCTCCATCCTTGTGAAGCGAAATTGAAAACCGGATTCCGGCAACCTGCGCGACACCACGCGTCGGCTTTTGATGATCAACTCGGTTTCAGTCCGCAAAAAGAATGCGCCCGCCTCCAACATCGAGAGCGCCGCTGGCATGCCGAAAGGAATCCTGTAAATCGCCCTCAATGTTCGCATCATCTCGCGATTTGTGATGGGATTGGGCGCAGCCAGATTGAACACTCCGCTCAACTCCTCGTGTTCCATCAGCCAGCCAATCGCACGGCAGAAATCTGTTTCATGAATCCACGAAACAAACTGGTCGCCGTTGGCCATTTTGCCGCCAAGTCCAAAGCGAACAAGATTGCGCAACGTTGGAAATACGCTGTTACTTCCGAGGCCCAGCACCATCGCTGAACGCAGGGCGGCCTTGCGCGTGCGCGGCGTGTTGGCTTCGTTGAATGCGCGCTCCCAAGCCTCGGCAACTTCGACCGAAAACTCATCTTTCGCCTGGGGCGTGCCGCCGATTTCACCTGATTCGTCCCACGCAGGACCGAAGTTGTGTTTGTAAATCGTGGCGGTGCTGGAATTCAGCCACACAGGCGGAGGATTTTTGCAGCACGCGATCGCCTCGCCGAGAACACGCGTTGAATTGATTCGCGAATCGAGAATCAGCCGCCTATTGCGTTCGTGGTAGCGGCAATTCACCGAGACGCCCGCCAGATTGATCAGCGCTGTTGCTCCTTCCAGTTCGTGCGCCCAATCTCCAAGCGTTTCACCGTCCCACTGGACTTCACGAACGCCGTTCGACGCGGGTTTGGGATTGCGTGTGAGAACGACAACTTCCCTGCCGCGATCCACAAAATGCCGCGACAACACCCGGCCAATAAAACCGCTGCCGCCCGCAAGAATGATTCGATCTGGTCTCATGGCAGTTCAAAGAATGCGGCAGTGCCGTGATGGTTGTGGGCTACTCGTGGCGGCTCGGTGAATTTCCCCAGCGCGCGCCATTCATGGTGAATGCCGCGCATCAACAACGCGCTGTCGAATTGCACCGAGCCAGCCGGAAAGCGGTGTTCGTCGCTGAAGAAACTGGATTCGGCGCGCTCGACGGCGAGAGGATGCATCGCCCAATGATCCGTGTGAAGTTGCACACCTTCGAGCGCGCAATTGGTTGACGGCGACCAGCCGCAGCCGCCGGTTTGGAAAAATGCGCTGGCTTCAGCGAGTGATTTGAAGACCGAGCCGGCGGGCCAGGTGTCCGTGATTCGCGCGGCCACATTCACTCCCGTTTCGCCATCAACGCTGCTCAAGTTGATTTCAAAATGACCGTCATTCTCCGTGCTGCGAAAGTGCGCGCGGTGATGGACGCCGGGAAACAAGCGGCCACCTGCAATGTGATTGAGCAGCGAATTCGTGTCGCGACGCGGAATGAAGACTCCGTCACGAGTGCTCCCATTTTCAGTCCATTCCACAGCGATGCGATGCGCGGCATTTTCCGACGCAACACCAAATACGCGCGGCATCCAGACCGGCCGCATCTGTTCGAGGCGAATGAGACAGATGCCTGCCATGGCCCAGCCGTTGACGATCTTCGGCCGGAATGGCTCAGGAAGTAATCGAGCAGCAACTTCAGGCTCCACGCGGAAGTTGGTGAGAATGCGCCATTTCATCACAGCGCGAACGTTTGGAATCAGTGCATTCATGGCGCACCTCCGGCTAGAGCAGCCCAGCAATAGATGACAGGCAATAGCGCGAACACCACGTTGGTGGCGTGATATCCAAGTTTATGGAAGCCACTCGTTAGATATGGGCTAACATCAAACACGAACGCAGCGACAAACAATCGGACAGTCCAGAAAAGAGCGAGAAAGGCGCAGACGGCGCGAGCCAGGATGCTGCCCGTTGCCAGTTGCGGCGCGAGAAAAAAGCTCGCTGCGCCGAAACTGACCAGGCAAAGCGCGATGAACCCGTAGTAAACCCAGAACAATCGCCCGAGAAATGGGGGCAGTGCGGCGACGTGTGAACGCATGTTCACGACCCGCAGCATCAGCAGTCCGGCAGCGATCAGTCCGAGATGCAGCACGCCGGCGAATTGAAGTAGAAGGACGATGTTTGTTTTCATGGTTTTGTTCAGGTTGCGCCGATGGCATTGAGCATCGGCAGGATTACATTGCGAACGAACAGAGGATGGAACAGCAGCGCGGCTGGCGTTGTGGTGACGACGATCGTGAACAGCCAGCCCCGCAGGCCACGGCCCAATCCCATCCGCCGTCCGAGCGTCGTGTGTTCACCCACCACTCCGAGTCCCTGGATGAGAAAATAAATTGTCGGAAGCCCGAAGCCTGCTCGCGCTGGAAGCGAAAGGAGTAATTCGTGAACAAGGCCCGACAGCGCAAAGACAACTAGTGTCGCTGCGATCGCGCCTTTCCGCCGACAGAGCGGACGGAACGTGAAGCGATGAACCAATTCATGAAACGCGGTGTTCCAACGGCGTCCCCAGAATTCGGCGAGTGACCTGGCAGCGATGGGCATTCGCATCAGTGGCGTGGCGACGACTCCGTTGACGCGCCAGCAGAGCGATAGAACGTGAAACAAACCAAAGTGAAGAATGAGCACGATGCCGACCATTCCCGCCCAGCCAGCAGCAAGCGGATCGAATGGAACAATTCGACGCACAACAATCCAGACCAGCGCCGCTCCCAACAGCGGGTTGACGACTGCGAAAAGCCATTCAGTCAATTCTGGTTTTGCTGGGCGTTTGTCGGTCCGCAGAAATGCAGCTGCATCCATCCCGATCCATCCCAGCAAATAGCCGAGTGAACGCCTCGTTTCCGTGTGAACACCTCGATGCATCTCCAATGAATAGGTCAACCACTTGCATCCAGCAAAGAGCGCAAGCGCGAGCGTCCACATGAAAACCCACGCGGGGAGATATTCACTGAACGCGAGCACGATGGCCGGCAATAGAACCAGTGGCAAAATGTGAACCCGATGCCATTTGCCCGGTGCGGCGTACGCCGGATGTTTCCACATTTGTGGATGGCCAATGCCCGGAGCGATTGCGCATGTGCCGCCGAAGCGGTAGCGATTGCGCGCAAACCAGTCGTAGGTCAGCCGGCCCAATTCGCGAAAGCCGGGGACAAGCAACAGAGCGCCGATGGGCCAGAGCCACCAGACGCTGCGACAGAGAATTCCGAATGCGTCCGCGTTGTTGAACACGCGTCCGTCCGCCAGCAACAGATGCATCCGAATCTCGAAAGCCAGTTCTGAAACACCAAGCCGTTGCGCCGCGCCCGGCGTTTGCAGCGGAAGCCACTCGAATCCGCGTGATTCGAAGATCCGGCTCGTGCGTCGCTGACCTTGCACACAACTATTGCAAGCCGCGTCGTAAAAAATCCAACCACGAGTCTCTGCGTCACTTGTTTTTGTAATTTCAGTATTCACAGAAATAGTTCTCCAAAAAAATAGCCGCCTTCAACCGCCGATTCCCAAGGTCTTCAAAAGTTTGTCGCCGAGTTTGGTCAGTTTGACGATGGCGGTCATCGGCCATTTGCGGACCTGGGAATACCAGGCCGTGGTGTTTTCAAAGAATTCGTTCAGATCGCGCAGGCGTTGTTCGGTGTATTCGTCCGTTTCCTCATCTTTCTCGGCCTCGGCAATGCACTCGCTCAACATGCGCATGGTGGGATCAATCTCGCGCTTCTTCCGTTCATCGAGCACAACGCGGAACATTTCCCACACATCCTTCATGCTCTCGAAATGATCGCGCTTGTCGCCCATCACGTGAACGAGTTTCACGATCCCCCACCCCTGCAATTCCTTCAGGCTCGTGCTGACGTTGGAACGAGCCACACCCAGCGCTTCAACGATCTCTTCTGCGTTCAGCGGCTTGGGCGACATGAACAGCAGCGCGTGGATCTGAGCCACGGTGCGATTGATCCCCCAGCGCGTTCCCATCTCGCCCCAATGGAGGATGAACTTCTGCTGAACTGGACTGAGCTTGTTCATGTTTCGTTTATTTCTGTCACGACTGAAATTATCGAAACGACCCCTTTTTGTCAAAGTTTTATTTCCTCCAAGATTTTTTCGCTTGGACGGCATTTGTCTGACCCTCCCGCGTAGAGTCGTCGCACAAGAAAGGATTCAATATGACAAACGAACAAATGGAACTGGGTTACGACGGAGTGAAACTTCAAGTGCCGCCCACCCCGAGGCAACGCCGGACGGAGCGCGCGACATGGTGGTTTGCGCAGATGCGGCGCGTGGTCAACGAGGCTATTGACTGGCAACCCGCGCCGGCAGCGCGACCGGAGCAGTCGTGGTTTCCAGGAACGCACCGCGAAGTGAAAGTGTGATTGAAGCCTGAGCTTCAAATTTCGGATTTCGGATCTTCCACCGCCTTCCCCGCTGAAGACTCCGCGCCGGTCATTCCCCACGACTATGGCATGGCCGGCGCGGTCCTCATCCCTGTCCCCCGGACGAATAGCCGGCTGCGACAAAGTCGCGAATGATTTCCAGTTCCGGTTCGCCGGCAATGGTGTGCGGCTTGGCGAATTCGTACCATTGGACGTGCAGTCCGGCGGCCTTGAGCACGTTGACGTGCTCGCGGACCACGGCGAACGGAATCACCGGATCCAGCGTGCCGTGTGTCATCAGCAATCGCTGTTGAAACGCCATCGGCGAAAGTTCCTCCACCAACCGGTCCGGTTCGCACACGTAACCGCTGATGCCGACGATGCCCGCGAGTTTGCGGGGATAACGCAGTCCGACCTCGATGGACATCAGGCAGCCCTGGGAAAAACCTCCAAACGTCGTCTGTTCCGTCGGGAAGCCCTTCGCGCGCAGATAATCCAGCAGTTCAAACAGCATCGTTCTGCTGCGCGCGACACCCGGCACGATGTCGCCCATGAAATCGTACCACGAATAACCGCCGTAATATTCATCGGGCGCGTTGACCAGCGCGTAATTCAACCACGGCAAACCCACTGCCTCCGGCAGCCACCGGTATCCTTCGATGCTGTCGCCCAGTCCGTGCAACATCACCATCAGGCGGCGCGATTTCTTTTCACTGGCCGGAATTAGTTCGAAATTCAACATGCGGAAAGCTCCAAAATCCAAGCTCCAAGCTCCAGAGAATTTTCAAACTTCAACAGCCAGATCGGACACGGCCATTTGACTGAGGCTTGAAATTTGGAGCTTCTCTGGATGTTGGAGCTTGGCGCTTGGATGTTTCAATCACCTATCGGCCTCGTCAACTCATCCATCGTCCTGTCCACGGGCGCACCCACGTTGATCCACCACTCCAGCAGTTTGATCTGCTGCACCGACGGCTGCTTTTTGCCGGAAGGCGGCATGTGGTCGTCGTCATTCTCGGGCAGATGTAATCGCTGAACCAACAAACTCGCGGACGCATTGCCGCGCTCCAACGCCGGACCGGAATCGCCGCCGGCAAACAGATGTTCCGCCGTGTCCATTCTCAATCCGCCCTTGGATTTTTCCGCGTTGTGGCAACTCACGCAGTATTCGTCCAGAATCGGTTGGATGATCGACACGAACACGGACGGCGCGACAGTCGCGTCATTCCCGCCGGATTCAACCGTCGTTGCCCGGTCAGGTTTCGTGGCGGACGATTTCCAAAGCACGGCCAAATAATCGCTGCCATGCGTCAATGAACC
>DAOLDN010000208.1:0-6631 GCA_035327385.1 Verrucomicrobiota bacterium
GCTAGCTTCCTCCGCGCATACAAACGCCATGAATCGCGCTGGCGTGATCCCTCCTTGGCGCTTGTGCCGATTGACGAAGCCTTCTCGAAGATGGACACAGGACGAATCAAGGATTGTATTGAAGCCATCAAAGAACTGGACCTTCAGGGTGTATTTTCGATGAGCACCGGCAACGTTCCAGGTGCATTTGGTCTCTGCGAGCAACTCATTATAGTTTCGCGCAATGAGGAAAAGCGCGCCGGACGTCCCCATGTCAGAAATGTTCCGGTAAGTATTCTGCGCGATTCCGAGGAAGGCCAAAGGTGGATGCAGGAACATTCCTGACCCCGACGCTTGCTGAATGATTGATCACTCTCCAGCATTGAAAGCGTTGGCGCTGCTTTACAGCCGGTCGCTTGCCGGTCGTAAAGGAAGTGGCCAACTCGACTTTCAGCCGGAATTGAAAGCTGTATTGCGCGCTGCTGATAGCGAAGACGGCGACGCACGCGCCCAAGCCTTGCATGATCTTAACACAGCGGAGGCAGATGGCTTGCTGGAACTCGAACGCCATAGGCGCGACCCGGACATTATCATCAAAGTCCGCGTGCCACTGGCGAACGAAGCGGCTTTGTTTGCGCGAATTGGTGAACCATCACCCACTAATAGGCGGCAAGCATTAGCGAATCAGTTCGCAAAGGCAGCGACACTCCACCTGCCTGAAGAATGGCGAGCGGGTTGGATTTCATTCTGCGAGCGCAAGGCGCAAGCTGCCTTGTCAGGTGATGAAATTGCTCCATTTGAAAGAGATGATTTAGCAGCAAACGAAGAGATGCTTTCGCTTGCGGCCAAGCTGCTGGCGTGGCGTGGCGAGTCTCTGATTCGCTTTGCCAGTTGCGTGCTATGCGGTAGTTCCAAGCGGCTGGAGGAACTTGCAGGCATGGAGAAAGAAGGCGAGTTGCGTGGGAAGCTTCGCGGCAAGCTGGGACGGCTGTTGGAAGACATCACCAGTGGAAAAATCCGCACGCTGGATGATCTGGGAATAATTCCAAATCCGCGCTTTGTGCTCTTGTCTGGGCCGCTGAAACTCCGTCTGGATGGCCAATGGTTGGATTTGGGCGGGCTGCGCGGAGCATTCCGTCTCGCATTGGAGGACATTGAGCGTGCCGAGGAAATTGTAACCGCTGCACACCGATGCCTCACAATCGAAAATGAAACCTCTTTCCACGAACTCGCCAAACTCCAGTCCGGCGAACTCTTGATTCAAACGAGCTATCCTGGCTCAGGGACGCTGAGGCTGCTGGGGCGATTGCCCGCCGATGTAGAATTCTGGCATTTCGGAGACAGTGATGAGGCAGGATTCGATATTCTGCGTGTGCTTCGGGAAAAGTCTGGTCGTGACTTTAGACCATTGCACATGGAGGCCGGACGCACTCCATTTGAACAAGAGTCTTTGGGCCGCCCTTCGCTTAGTCGCTGGCCCTTTTACGTATAGGATTTTGCCCCGCGCTTGCGGGCGTTTCTCTGCCTCCAATAAGCGGCGATGGCATCACTGGCGCGGGCCAACCACTTCTCGTCACGACGAAGTTGTTCCAGCGTTTCCGTGGCAAAATACTTGGTGCAGTTACGGGCCGGCTTGCCGAGGGGTTTCAGGAGATTCGCGGCTATGAGCATGGGAATCTCGTGTGGTTCGAAGCCGAGATACCACGCGGCTTGCGAGGCGTCCAATCGCGCGGGCAGAATCTTCCAACTGAGGAATTCGTTTTGTTGTGCGGCGGTATTCATACGTGGACGGCGGCGCGTTGGGCACTGCGCGAGCGGGAATTCTTCTGGTGATGACTTTCAGTCGTCTTCTGCTCAACGGTTTCGCTGGACTCGGTTTCGACCTGGCTCGGGGCTTGGTTTTTAGTCAGGTCGAGTTGTTCCTCAATCTCACTTTGACGGCGGCAAAGCCGTTGGTAGTGATCCTCCTTCTCGAATGCTGCGCCAACTTTGGTTTCCAGCTCCTTGGCCCGCTTATGGGCATCTGCGATGTCGGCCTCCAGCTTGGTAGCTCGTTCCTCGAATCCTTGCACGGTGACTTCCAGTGACCGAATCGTCCCCAAAGCCGTGTCAGTGACGCGAGCGGCGTAACTGTTCTTGCCGCGCACCACGACTTCGGCGGTGTTGTTGAAACTGGGCCGGAGAAACAGATCGAACCCGGCGAAGCGACCGAGGCGCACATCATCGCCAAATCGGTTCTTCATCTTTTCGGCGCGGCGAAGAATCAATTCGCCGGCGATGCCCCGGTTGTTCGTTTCCTGCCCATCCAATTCGATGATGAACTTGTCGCCCGTCGTATCCTGCCGCAACGCTAGGTCTTGTCGAAGATTCGTCAGACGGCTGGTAAACATTTCGGCGTCCTCATGCGAGCGCCGGAGATTCGACCGAATACGATATTGTTCCTCGGCGTGGGCGGAGCGAAGGCGCGTCAGCCGAATCAACTCGGCGTCCACTTGGGCCTTTTCGATCACGAGCGGATTGCCGGAGGCGATGGCCTTCACTTCGGCGTAAGTCAGTGCGGCCGAGTCGAGGTCTTCGAGGCGGCGGATGGTCATGTCACCGCTCATGACCTGGGCGATGAACTTGGCCTTCGTTTCCAACGTCTG
This sequence comes from Verrucomicrobiota bacterium, assembly GCA_035327385.1. Lineage (GTDB taxonomy): Bacteria > Verrucomicrobiota > Verrucomicrobiia > Limisphaerales > JADLHS01 > DAOLDN01. The sequence goes on from DAOLDN010000208.1 coordinate 2,625, forward strand.
CCACATATAGGCGTCGAAACTACCTTCCGTGACGTAGCGGAATATCTGAACGGTCGAGTTCTTGTTGCCTTGTCGAAGGATGCGACCTTCGCGCTGTTCCACGTCTGCCGGTCGCCACGGCGCATCGAGATGGTGGAGTGCAATCAAAAGCTCCTGCACGTTCGTTCCTGAACCCATCTTCTGCGTGCTGCCGAACAGGACGCGGACCTTGCCCGCGCGCACGTCTCGGAACAAAGCCAGTTTGGAGGCGTCGGAATCAAATTCCTGGATGAAGGCAATCTCGCGCTCGGGAATGCCCATGACCTTCAACTTCTCAGCCATGTCGCGATAGACCGAGAATCCCTTGTCCTTGGGTGTCGAGAGATCGCAAAAGACAAGCTGGGTGGAGCGCTGCACGCCAGTTGCCTCCCAGATACGGTGAATGCGCTCTACCGCCTGATTCACCTTTCCTTGGGGCTCGTCCGGCGCGGTTGGTTTCATCAACCGGAGATCCAAAGCCGCCTTTCGCCCTTCGGACGTGATTTTCAGCATGTTGTCCACGCTGGGATCAATGCGTCCGCCTTTGAGCTTCTCAGCGCGAGCGGCGAGCGATTGGACGAACTCCTTCAACTCCTCGGTCGCTGGTGCGTTGCGAATCGTGGGTTTCTCCCCGTCGAGTTTCGGGCGCGGGAGATTCAACATCGCGGCCGTCTGCACGTCGGCGGACTGGCGGAACATCTGCATCAGCTCGGGCACGTTGATAAATCGAGCGAAGCGCGTGTTGAGCCGATACCCAGCGCCATCCGGCGAAAGCTCCATTGCCGTGACAGGTTCGCCGAACGTCGCCGCCCACGAATCGAAGTGATGCAGGTTGTGTTGCTTCAACGCTTCGGGCTGGAGATACCGCTGCATGGTGAACATCTCCGCCATGCTGTTCGCGATTGGAGTTCCGGTGGCGAACACCACACCGCCCCCGCCGTTGAGCGACTGGACGTGCCGCACCTTCAGATACATATCGAATGCCCGCTCGCTCGCCGTCTGCGGCAGGCCAGCAATTCGCGTCATCTTGGTGACGTAGAACAGGTTTTTGAAGTAGTGCGCCTCGTCCACGAAGATTCGGTCCACGCCAAGCTCCTCGAAGGTCAGCGTGTTGTCTTTCTTGTGCTCGGCGGCTAGGGCTTGCAGCTTGGCTTCGAGCCGTTTCTTGGCCTTCTCGATCTCCTTCACCAGGCGGCGATTAGAGGAATCCGCGTGCTGCCGCTTGATCATCTCCAGCTCGTGAAGCTGCTCCTCGAAGAACCGTTCCTGCGTTTCACGCGCCAGCGGGATGCGCTCGAATCCAGAGTGCGTGACGATGACGGCGTCCCAATTACCCGTGGCGATGCGGCTGAACAGTTTCTTGCGGTTCTGCGACTCGAAGTTCTCTTTGCCCGCGACCAGGATGTTTGCGCCGGGATACAGCGTAAGCAACTCGGTTGAAAACTGGCCAAGCATGTGGTTGGGAACGGAGAACATTGGCTTGCGAGCGAGGCCGAGCCGTTTCAACTCCATCGCCGCCGCGACCATGGTGAACGTCTTGCCTGCCCCGACGACGTGAGCGAGAAGCGTGTTCGGCGTTTGCAGAATGCGCCAGACGCCGGCCTTCTGATGTCCGTGCAACTGAATTGCCCCGCTCGCACCAGGCAACGTCAGGTGGTCGCCGTTAAAAGTGCGGACGCGCGTGTGATTAAAGGTGTCGTTGTAAAGACGGCAGAGCCGTTCCCGGCGTGCATCATCCGACCAAACCCATTCCTTGAATCGTTCCTTGATGCGCTCCTGCTTCTCGCGGGCGGCTTCGGTTGCCTGCGCATTAACCACAGGTTTGTCATCCACCGTGTCATAGACCGTGGGTGTTTTCAGATTCAGTGCGTCTTCGATGAGTTCGAGCGCTGTGTAGCGGTCCGTGCCCCAATCGGTCGTGTTTGCGGTTGCGCCCTTGGCTTCCCAATTGGCGTTAATGTGCCATGTGCCCAACGCGTGGACGTGGCCGACCTCCACGCCGGACGGAATGTTCAGTAGCTGGTTGGTAAAATCCTTCACGTCGCCGGGCGGAAGCCAGGCTGAACCTAAACGCACATCAATCTCGGTCGCCGCCAAATCTGCGGGCTGCACTGATTTCAACGCCTCCACGTTCTCGGCGAAGCGCGGATCGGTCAGCGCAGCGGCATCAGCGACCGCCAATTTCTCCCGCACGTTGCCGGACAGATATTGATCGTCAGTTTCCCATTCGTTCGTTTGTGGGTTGCGGAAAATCAGTCCTTTCAAGTCTGGCAGGAATTCTTCGACCGGCTTGTTCAGCAGGCCCGCCATCCTGTCGAGGTCAACGCCGCCGCACTCATTTAAGCTTACGAGCAACGCTTCCTTGGGCGTGCCGACGGTTTCCACCGGCTGCCTATGATGGATCGTCCGCTCCGTGAAGATGGTCGCCTTGGTCGCGCGCTTGGTTTCGTCGTTGTAGTTCTCCAGCGAGAGCAGCAACGGCAAATCCGGGTCGCCATCGAACGCGCGCTGGTTGGCGCGGAGATTCAGCGGGCCAAACCGGGCGGTGAACCGGTCGTAGGCGATGTTGAGTTGGTGGCGCGTTTCAACGACCCGATCCTCCGGGCTGCCGTCCACCTGGGCGCGCAGACAGTCGCGCACCGCATCACGCACTTGAATCATGCCACGAATTCGGGAACGGGTTTCGGACGGTAAATCGTTCAGCGGACGGAGGAGGTTTTCCTCGCGGATGCAAACGATTCCATCGTGAACACAAAACGCGTTGGGTTTGACGACATCAGGTGCGGGAATGGTTTCCTCGATGGTCGGCTCGGCGATTTGGTGAGCATGGGCCTGATAGATAGCTTGCGGCAGGCGTTCAACCGCTTGGGCCAGCGCCTCGGCTAGGCTACGACCATCGGGCTCAAGCGTCGGTTCGTTATCACGATACATCCGTCCAGCCAATCGAAGCTGTCCGAGCATCATCTCGGGTCGGGCGGCGAAGTATTCGTTGATGGTGAATGCTTCGCCGATGTCGTTGGTATAGCTCGCGGTGGCCTTCCAAGCCGGACCGGTAGGCGACTCGCCGGGCCGAAGCTTGCGCAGCATCACGATGTCGGTCGTGACCTCCGTGCCAGCGTTGCGCTTGAAGGCATCGTTCGGGAGACGGATTGCGCCGAGCAGTTCCGTGCGTTGGGAAAGCAGCTCTCGGAGCGTAGAATCCAGCTTGTCCATTGTGCCACGCGACGTGATGAACATCACCAGACCGCCCGGACGCACTTTCTCCAGCGCCGAAGCAAAGAAATAGTCGTGAATGGGCAGCTTGAGGCTGTTCCAGCGCGGGTCGTGGACGGTGTAATCGCCGAACGGGACGTTGGTAACGGCGAGATCGTAGAAGCCGTCCGCGAGCTTCGTTTGCTCGAACGGTTGGGCGCGGATGTCGGCGTCAGGGTAAAGCGCCTTGGCGATACGCGCTGTCAGCGGATCAATCTCAATCGCCGTGACGGTGGAGTTCCGCAACATGTCTTCGGGCATGATGCCGATGAAATGACCGATGCCGCAGGCGGGTTCGAGGACGCGCCCACCATTGAAGCCGAATCGTTCGGCGGCTTTATACATTGCGCCGATGACCGTGGGCGAAGTGTAGTGGGCATTGAGCGTGGTTGAACGCGCATGTTCAAACTCTTCCTCGGACAGATTGGCTTTGAGGGCAGCACGTTCCTTGGCCCATTCGCGGTTGTAGTCATCAAAGACCTGGGGCATTGCACCCCAACCAACGTATTTGACCAACACCGCCTTTTCTTCGGCGGTCGCTGGCCGCTCGTCCGCATCGAGTGGGCGGAGCGTCTCGATGGCCTTGAGATTCTGCTGAAACTTCTGCTTCGGCCCGCCGTCGCCCAGACGGTCGGCTTCCGTGATGCGGTAGCTATTGAGATTGCGGGGCGGCTCGTCCTGGTGACGGCGCGCTATTCTTCTGATGGGAGCAGGATGTATTTCTCCCGCACCATTTC
>DAOLDN010000209.1:0-6617 GCA_035327385.1 Verrucomicrobiota bacterium
GGCATTGACCGTCGTGCTGGCCATCTTCGGCCTGGTCATCGCCAGCGTTTTCAGGCTCTATCCGGCGGCGATCTTTCCCTCCCCCATCCAAATCCCGATCGCCGTGGCCATCGGCTGGTGGCTTCACCGACGCGGCGCAAACCTGCTCGTTCCATCGTTGGTCGCCCTCGTCGTGATGTACCTGACGGTCATTTACGGCGACGTGGGTTTGCTGCACAAGATCAACACGACGATGGCCAGCTGGTCGTCATGGACGTGGGTGGTGGTGTTGCTGGTTTATTCCTACGCCGCGTCCGTTCTGCCGGTGTGGGTGCTGTTGCAGCCGCGCGATTACATCAACTCGCTGCAACTGGTCTCCGCGCTGGGCTTGATCGTCCTGGGCCTCGGCGCGGCAGCACTCGTCGGCGGTGCGCCACTGGCCGATGGCGCCCGACCGGCCCTGCATCTGGCAGCGCCTGTCGTCAACTGGTCGCCCCAGGGTGCGCCGATGATTTTTCCGTTCCTGTTCATCACAATCGCCTGCGGGGCGATCAGCGGATTTCACTGCCTGGTCAGCAGCGGCACAAGCAGCAAACAGTTGCGCAGCGAGACCGACGCCCGGTTCGTTGGCTATGGGGCGATGTTGCTCGAAGGTTTTCTGGCGGTGCTGGTGATCCTTGCCTGCGCAGCCGGCCTGGGACTGGGCGTGTCGTTGCCCGACGGCGCCGTGATTGCAGGACAGGAAGCATGGGCCTCGCGTTACTCCGAATGGTCGTCAAAACTCGGCCCGTTGGTGGGCGCGTTTGTGGACGGCTCGGCGAATTTCCTCAAAGCCATCGGCGTGCCCGGCGGCGTGGCGGTGGCGTTGATGGGCGTGCTGGTCGCGTCGTTTGCGGGAACTACCATGGACACCGCCTGCCGCCTGCAACGCTACGTAGTGCAGGAACTGGCGTCCGCTTTCGGCGACCAATCATCCCCCGCCCGCCCGGCATGGAGTCCCCTGCTCTGGCTGCAAAACAAACACGGCGCGACCATCTTCGCAGTCACCATCGCGGCGTTGCTCGCAGCCGTGCCTCCGCCCGGCAAGGAATGGTCCGTGGCAAACGCGGGCCAGGGAGGTTTGATCCTGTGGCCGCTGTTCGGCGCGACAAACCAGTTGCTGGGCGGATTGTCGTTCATGGTCATCACCTTCTTTTTGTGGCGACGCGGCAAGCCCGTCTGGTTTTTGATCCTGCCGATGATTTTCATGCTCATCATGCCAATCTGGGCGATGCTCTGGCAGTTGTTCCATGGCGGAGCGGACAGTCCCAGTTGGATCAGTCAGGGCAAATGGACATTGGTGGCCATCGGCCTGGCGACCATCGCGCTGGAAATCTGGATGATCGTGGAAGCGGCGTTGATGTTCCCGCGAGTCAAAGGCGTGCTCGAACCGAACGCGCTGGACCTGCCCGTGCCGACGGGCGAAACATCGAGGGTAAAATGAAGCTCCAAATTCCAAGCTCCAAGCTCCAGAGAAACTTCAACATCCAAACATCAAACCCGGATGTGCGCGTGTCGTCGTTTGGATATTGGAGCTTGGTGATTCTCTGGAGCTTGGAGCTTGGAGCTTGGAACTTTATCAACGTGGAGGCTTGCCAGTGAAACTCGGCCTGTTTGGCGGCTCGTTTGACCCCGTTCACCTCGGCCATCTGCTCGTCGCACAGGCGGCCATCGAGGAACTGGCGCTGGACAGGCTGTTCTTCATTCCGGCGGCGCAATCGCCGTTCAAGACGACCACGCAACACGCGCCCGCCGGGGAACGTTTGCGCTGGTTGCGACTGGCGCTGGCAGGCAGGACCGATTGCGAGGTGGACGACCAGGAAATCCGCCGTGGTGGTATTTCGTATTCAGTGGATACTTTGCGCGGCTACGCGCAACGGTTTTCCGGCGCGAAACTGTACTATCTCATCGGCGCGGACAACGTGGCCAAACTGCCGCAATGGCGCGACCCCTCGGAACTTGCCCAACTGGCTGAATTTGTCGTTGTGCCGCGACCCGGCCAGCCGGAGGTCAGCTTCCCGTCGCCATTTCAGGGACGGATGCTGGCCGGATTTCCGCTGGGCGTCTCATCGTCGCAGATCCGCGCGCGAGTGAAGGCCGGCCTGCGCATTGACCACCTGCTGCCGCCCGCCGTCGCCGATGCCATCCAATCCTCCGGCTGCTACAAATGACTTCGCACCGGAGACATTACCGCCGAAGCGGCTGCCAGTGCAGAAACGGAATCTCAACAGCTCAGAGTTATCATTGCCCTTAGATAAGGAGAGTCATCGTGTGATTTGCACAGGATGTCTTGGAAAATCTTACGAACTCCCGCCTTAATGGGTGACCCCTTCATTTCCGATCGGGTTAGTGTTCAGACCTACGCCAGATTACCGTCGCTTCCCTGCCAAATTTTACCGTATCAACCTCTTGTGGAACCAGAATCGTCAGATTAATGACTCCCGATGTGTCTCGCTTGGGCAAACACGAAAATGCGATAACTGTCAGAGAGTTTCCTTCTATTTCAGTTTTAATATCACCTACAGTTCGAGAGCTATTAAAATACACACCGGAAATTGAAACCTCTGTTCCTTGGTCGGTTGCAGGTGCGTTAACTTTTAAGTCTTGGATGGCTTCCACTGGAATCGGGTCAGTCAACGAAGCACATGATGCGCAATAAATGGCAATCACCACCAAGATTGACCAATCTATAAACTGCCTTCTCATGGGAAATCCGCCATTATCAATGGAAGTCGTCAGTTTTCTCGTAAAGGGTTCAGAATTGACTAATGGTATTTTCATTGTTTCAGGCGGCTTGCACCGTGTTGGACGCCGTACACCAATGCCCCATGTCCTGCCGCTTGGGTATCCATTTCCAACTCATCGTCGTTTCCTCACGCAATCGCCCCGCCAGCCGCATCTTCTTCTTGTCACCTTTGCTGTGCTTGCGCAATTCCTTTTGCGTCCATTCCGCCGCCCGCAACATCTCCCCCACCAACCGCTCCGCCTTCTGCTCATCGGATTCCCCCAATTCTTCGCCCTTGTAGGCTGTCCTTGAAATCTTCCGCGACAATCGAGGACGAGGACGAGAACGAGAACGAGAAGGACGACGAGGACGATGGTGCTCCTGCTGTTTCGGCCAGAGACCAATTACGAATGTCGGCATTGCGGGGGGCGCTTACCCCGGAGCGCGGCTGTGTCGCAGACCAGCCGCAGCGGGTGCGCATGCGATGCGACTGGCTGTCAGCACAGTCGCGCTCCAGTTCATGGAGAGGGGATTTAAGCTCGAAAACATTGCGCCTCCTTTCCATGAACCGGCTTCTGACCGGCAGGTTTTGGACTGCGCCGGCAGCCCGCCGGTCGAAGCCTTGGCGAAGGCTGGAGCGCAGCGGCGACGGCGCTTTCGGGCAGGCGCGCGGCCTTTGAGCAAGAGCAGGACATCGGTCGTGCGAAAGCGATGTCGCTCCCGCTCCGAGCGGGATTGCCACCGCAATCCATGACGTTGCTCGCCCCGCGATAGTTCATGGCCCCGATGCGCGTCCATTGTTGGAGGTCGAAACGCCCCTTGAACCGGGACACCTCCTCTCCCCAGCCCTCTCCTCCTTCAGGGGATGAGAGGGAGAAAACAAGAACAGTGTCAAGATGCACCGGTATTGCGGTGGGTGGATTTTATTCGTGTTCATTGGTGTCCATTCGTGGTTAAATCTCCCCGCTAAATTATGGATTCAAAGAAACTGGCCCTGCTCTGCCGCGAATTCGCGGACAACAAAAAGGCGGAAAACATCGTGGTGCTGGACGTTCGCAAACTGTCCAGCGTGACGGATTATTTCGTCATCGCCTCCGGCACCAGCGAACCGCACCTGCGGGCCATCATCAACGAGATCGCCGACAAACTCCGCGACGACCACGACATCCGCCCGCGAGCCGTGGACGGCACCATCCATGCCCATTGGACTGTGATGGATTATTTCGACGTGATTGTCCACGTCATGCGGGCCGACGTTCGGGAACGCTACGATCTTGAAGGTCTTTGGGGCGATGCGCCGAAAGTGACTCCGCGCGAGAAAGCATCCAAACCGCGCGCACGGAAAAATACCGCCGGCAAATCGGGTTCGCAGACCTCCTCGTGAACTTCGCGGCAGCGGAATCACGTTTGCTGTCTCCAGAACTGCGTACCAAAGTTCCAAATCCCAAGCTCCAAGCTCCAGAGAAATCTCAAGCACCAAGCTCCAATCCGGGCCGCGCCCTGATTCACTGAACTCTTCCTCCAAATCCGCTCGGGCTGCCTGAAATGGATGATCGTGACCGGTTTTTCCGGAATGGGTGGATGCCAGGCACTGCCGGCTCAAGTTTGAGATTTGAAATCTTGGAGCTTCTCTGGTGTTTGGTGCTTGGAGCTTTCCGTCTTCAGAATGGTTTGAACCCTTTAACACTTGAATTCATTTGCCCTGCCGTGCGCAGAGGTTTCCATTTTGGTTTTGTCGCGGGCCGACTATCTTGCCGTCGTGCAGTCGCTCGAATCACAATTTGCCGAATTGCCGGCGCTCAACGCCGTGACCGTTCCCGACCTCTGGCAACAGCAGGCCGTGGCCGCGTTGCGCGAGGGCAAGGACGTGGTGGTGCAAGCGCCCACCGGCTCTGGCAAGACGCTGATCTTCGAGTTGTGGTCCAACAACGGCAAGCCGCGCGGTCAGGCCATCTACACCGTTCCGACCCGCGCGTTGGCCAACGACAAACTCGCCGAATGGCGCTCGCGCGGCTGGGACGTCGGCATCGCGACGGGCGACCTTGCTGAAAATCTTTCCGCGCCGGTGCTGGTGGCGACGTTGGAAACACAGAAGAACCGTCTCATCTCCGGCGAAGGCCCGACGCTGCTGGTCGTGGATGAATACCAGATGATCAGCGACCCGGATCGCGGGTTGAATTACGAGCTGGCGCTGGCGCTCGCGCCGCCGCACACGCAATTCCTGCTCCTCAGCGGCAGCGTTTCCAATCCGCACCACGTCGTCCAATGGCTCACTCGGCTTGGACGCAAGGCGGTTTTAATCCGGCATGAACAACGGCCCGTGCCGCAGGAGGAGGTTTTTGCGAATCATCTCAACTATCACGTTCCGACTGAAATCAGAGGTTACTGGCCGCGGCTGGTGGCAAAATCACTGGCTGAAGACCTCGGCCCGATACTGATTTTTGCGCCCCGACGCCAGGCCGCCGAGGCCATGGCCGCCGATCTGACGCGCAATCTGCCCACGCCGCATCCACTCCAGTTGAGCACCGAACAGAAACAGATCGTGGGTGAACATCTGGCCAAAATGCTCAAGAGCCGCATCGCGTATCATCACAGTGGATTGAGCTACGCGGCGCGAGCGGGCGTGATTGAACCGCTCGCCAAGGCCGGTCAGTTGCGAGTTGTTGTCGCAACCATGGGCCTGGCCGCAGGAATCAATTTCTCACTCCGCAGTGTCGCGCTGGCGGGTGAATCGTATCGCCGCGACGCGGTGGAGCAACCGTTGCGTGCCGATGAAATTCTTCAAATGTTCGGTCGCGCGGGTCGTCGCGGCCTCGACGAAACGGGTTTTGTTCTGATCACGGCGAACGAAATCCGTCTGCTCGACGCGCGTCCGTGCCATTTGTCGCGCAGCGGCGCGGTGGATTGGAGCGCGTTGTTGAACCTGATGCAGACCGCCGCCGAACAGGGACGCAATCCCTTTGCCGAAGCCGTCCGCGCGCAGGAACGGTTGTTCACCACCAGGCCCATTCTGCTGGGCGTGGAGGAATCCATGAAACACCCGGATGTCCCGTGCGGATTGCACACGGACGCCGAGCGCGCGCGCCACGTCCGCAAACGCCAGCGCGAGATGATCAACAGCCGCGGCGAATGGGAGACGTTTCCGGCGCTGGTGGAAACGCGGGTGGGAGAGGTATTCGTTGCGAAAGACGTTTTGCGTGTTGCGTGTTCCGTCAAGCAACCGGCGAACGTCCCTCATATACTTGACGCAACACGCAACACGCAACACGCATTGAATTCCGTCCTGACCAACCAGGCTGCCCTCGAAAAAATCGGCACAGGCATGATGGTTGCGCTTGAAGAACGGGACGGGCACAAGATTTACGGTCGTGCCAGCACGGTTGCGGACAAATTGGGCGACGACCGCGTCATCATCGCCAAATGGGTGCGCCGGCTCACGAACTGGAACGGTCGCCAGTGCGAGATGTCCGTTTGGAAGGAGAAACTCGCGCCACTCGTTGAACAGAAACTCGCCGCGCAGAGGACGCCGGTGGTGCGGTTCGTCAATCAGGCCCAACGCATTCTCGCCTACACCAGCGTTGCCGACCTCACGATGCGCGTGCCGGTGGACAAACATGGTGTCGCGCTCTGGAAACCGGTGGAGCGTGAAGTGCTGCCCTACGATTGCGCGCAATGTTCGCTGGTGGAGACCTGCAAGAAACTTCTCACGGCCACGGGCACGGCATTGACCTGGCGTCGGCTCAATCTCGTGGATGCACAGGGCAAGCCGACGTTGCGCGGGCGCGTTGTGAGTTTCTTTCAGCAAGGCGATGGATTGGCGGTTGCCGCCGCGGTGGAGGATACCGCCGGCGTCGAGCGGCAGCGCCTTGCGCAG
>DAOLDN010000210.1:0-6601 GCA_035327385.1 Verrucomicrobiota bacterium
CACGATGCGGTTCGTGCGAATCTCGATCTGCCGGATTGTTTTGAGAATCTCGCGGGGGATCATGGGAAGGCAGAATTATGAATGCAGAATAAAGAATTCAAATCGTCAGCCTTTGACTACATTCCAGCGCGAACATGCATCAAACAGCCTCAACAATTTCCTTTTCATCTCTTCGTCGCCGTGCCGGTTGATTGTTAAACGCAACGAAATTTCATCTTCGTCCAGCGGTGATGCCTGAGCAATGTAACAAAGTTCTGCTTCGTTTGCGGCAGCAACGGAAATGCGAAGATAAGTGCTCTGAAAATCCCGAACTGAACGAGCCTTTGAAGCTTTGTAAGCAGCCCAATCTGTGAGCTTGGTGTCCCGCAAATTCTTATCGTGAAACGAAAAGCTTTCTAACGCAGAGCGTACAGCCGGAACTAACGCATCTGACTTTCGCCACGATTCAATCACAACAGCTTCGTCTTGCTCATAGCATATTCCAGCAAGATTGTGATTCATCGCCGCAACAATCGCGGGCTTTGCCTCATTTGCCAGATAGATGTGAGCTTGCTTTAACATGGTGAAGGAATACGCTTCATTCTGCATTCTTCATTCATTTTTCTGCCTTCGTTTTTCACGGCACGGGCAGTTCATCAAAGATTTTCTGGATGACCGTTTCGCTGGTTTTTTCCTCGGCCTCGGCTTCGTAGGTGATGGCCACGCGGTGGCGCAGCACATCCATGCCGATGCTTTTCACGTCCTGCGGCGTGACGTAGCCGCGGCCTTTCAGAAACGCGTAGGCCTTGGCCGCCAGCGTGAGAGCGATGGTCGCGCGCGGCGACGCGCCGAGCTGGATGAAATCCTTCACGGCGATCTTGTAATGGTCCGGATCGCGCGTGGCGCAGACGAGGTCCACGATGTAATCCTTCACCTTGTCGTCCACGTAAATGTCGTTGATGACTTCGCGCGCCTTGAGAATGTCCTTCGGGTCAACCACCGCGCTCGCGCTGGGTGTGCCGGAAGTTTTCGCCATCACTTCGAGAATCTGCCGTTCCTCCGCGCGCGTCGGATAACCAATCTTCAATTTCAACATGAAGCGGTCCACCTGCGCTTCGGGCAACGGATACGTGCCTTCCTGTTCGATGGGATTCTGCGTGGCGAGCACGAGGAACGGTTCGTCGAGCTTGAAGGTCTGGTCGCCGATGGTGACCTGGCGTTCCTGCATGGCTTCGAGCAACGCGCTCTGCACCTTGGCGGGCGCGCGATTGATTTCGTCGGCGAGGACAAGGTTCGCGAAGACCGGGCCTTTGCGTGTGCTGAAGCCGCCGGACTGTGGATTGTAAATCTGCGTGCCGACGACGTCGGCGGGCAGCATGTCCGGCGTGAATTGCAGGCGCGAGAACTTCACGTGCATAGTGTTCGCGAGCGACTTCACGGCGAGCGTCTTGGCCAAGCCGGGCACGCCTTCGAGCAGGACGTGACCGTTGGCAAGCAGGCCGATGACGAGTCGCTCCGTAAGGTAATGCTGGCCGACGATGACCTTGTTGAGTTCCGTGAACAACGGATGAGTGAATGCGCTGGCGTTTTTTACAGCCTCGTTGATTGCGTTGATTCCTGTGCTCATTTTTTGATGCCCAAATTTACGGAGAAAAAGACAACGAATCCAGCCGGAGTGTTCAAACGAAAAAAGCTCCAAATTCCAAGCTCCAAGCACCAGAGAAACTCCAATAACCAAACTCCAATTCACGTCTCGTCACTCAACTGGCCATCTGGATTGAGATTTGAGAATTGGAGCTTCTCTGAAGCTTGGATGTCGGTGCTTGGATCTTAGAACCTCCGCCTGGCTTCAGCGATGTCGCGAGCGATTTGAGTTTTCAGTTCATCAAGCGAGGCGAATTTGCGTTCGTCCCGCAGCTTGCCGACGAAGGCTATCTCCAATTCCTGACCGTAGAGGTCGCCGGAGTAGTCCAAGAGGTGAACTTCCACACGCGTTTCGGGCGTCGGACTTTTCAGCGTAGGACGATGACCGATGTTCAGGACGGCGCGGTGAGCTTTTCCAGAAGCCATCGCGTGCGCCGCATAAACGCCGCCCGCCGGCAGGACGAGGCCAGTGGTATCGAGATTGGCGGTGGGAAATCCCAGTTGGTGGCCGAGTTGGTCGCCATGCAAAACGACTCCCGCAAATGAATACGCCCGGCCCAACATCTGACTCGCGGCGTCGAAATCCCCGGAGCGTATCGCCTCCCGGATGCGAGTGCTGCTGACGGGCTGGCCGTCGAGCGAAACCGCCGCGATGCCGTGTAGGCTGAACTGCAATTCCCGTCCGAGCGTCCTCAAAAGCGCAACGTCGCCGCTGCGTTTGTGGCCGAACACAAAGTCCGTGCCCACACAAATGCTTTGTATTTTGCCAAAATCACGGGCCAGCGAACGGATGAATTGCTCGCCGGTCTGCCGGCTGAAATCCGTGTCGAAGGGAATCTCCAGCAGCGCGCTGACGCCCAACGCTTCAATCGCACGCAGTTTCTGACGCCGGGAATATATCTGTGGCGGCACCCTGTCCGGCGCGACGACGACGTTCGGATGTTTGTCGAAGGTGACGACGACCGAGGCCGCCTCATGTTGTTGACCGTCCGCGACGGTCTGGCGGATGATCTGTTGATGACCCAGATGCACGCCGTCGAAAACGCCGATGGCGAGGCAGATTTTGCCCGGCGTGAGTTCGGTGGTGGAGCGAACGATTTTCATCCGGGCAAAAGCTCCAACATCCAAGCTCCAAGCTCCAGAGAAATTCCAGGCAACAAAAACCAAACGACTCCAGAGGAACACAGGCGATTATTGAAGCTTGAAATCTGGAGCTTCTCTGGATGTTGGATGTTGGTGCTTGGAGCTTTCACGCGACAGCCAATTTCAAGTATGGAATCACGCGCTTTTCCAGTTCAACTCTGGAAAGCTTGAGCAGGTCATGGAACGGAACAGCATCAGCCACGTCGAATTTTCCGGAAACGGTCCGGCGCAACGTGGCGAGATGGGCGAACGAGCCGAGTTGCATTCCCAGTTCGTGCGCCACGCAACGCACATACGTGCCCTTGGTGCAGGCCAGCTTGAACGTGCCGACGAAATCGGAGTAGTCGGTGAATCGAAAATTGTAGATGTGGATGAGACGCGGTTCTCGTTCCACTTCCATGCCTTTGCGGGCGAGTTTGTAAAGCGGAACGCCGCCCTTCTTGATGGCGGAAACCATCGGCGGTGTCTGCATCTGGTCGCCGATGAACTTCGCTGCGGCCTCGTTCAATTCATCCAACGTCATCGGCGGCACGGGCATCGAACCGACGATGTCTCCGTCGGAGTCGTAACTGTCCGTGGCCTCGCCGAATTTGATAGTGCCCTCGTACACCTTGTCGTCGGACATCAGTTTCTCGGAAAGTTTTGTGCCGCGCCCCAGGACAATGATGAGCAGGCCGGTGGCGTTGGGGTCGAGTGTGCCGCAATGGCCGACTTTCTTGATGCCGAACGTTCGACGAATGGTGTCCACAACATCGTGTGAGGTCGGTCCGCTGGACTTGTCAACGAGCAGGGCGCCGTCGAGTGCGGTGAATTCTTGCATGTCGGTTCAACGCGCGAGGTTGATGGCCTTTTTGATGGCGCTGATGACGCGGCGCTGGACGGAGAGCTGGTTGCCGGAAATCCTCGCCCCCGCCGCGGCCGGATGGCCGCCGCCGCCAAACTGTCCGCAAATCTCGCTGACGTTGATCCGGTCGCTCTTGGAACGGAGGCTGATCCGGGTCAGTTCGGAATCGAGTTCCTCAAACACGCACGCCACGATCACCGGTTCGATGGCGCGGATATGGTCAATCAGCCCCTCGGAATCCGCGGTGTCGGCGCCAGTTCGCGCGAGGTCGGCCTTCTTCAGCCAAAAATAGGCGATGCGGTCGCTGTAAGTGAGTTTGAATTTGCTGAACAGCAGCCGCAGCAGTCTCGCTCGGGAAACGGGAAACGATTGATACACTTCGTCGCAGATTTTTTTCAGGTTCGCGCCGTGCGTGACAAGTTCGCCGCCGGCGTGGAACGTCGCGGGACGCGTCGTGGGATATTGGAACGAACCGGTGTCGGTGGAAATGGCAGTGAAGAGACAGTCGGCAATGGGTTTGGTGATCGGCCAGCGCGCGGCCTTGATGAGACGCAGGATCAGTTCGCCGGTGGACGGATCTCGAGGGGACACCCAGTTCAGGTCGCCGTAGCGTGTGTTGCTTTCGTGATGATCAATGTTGATGAGCGGCTTGCGCATGGCGATGAAGGGGCCGGCTTTGCCCAGCCGCTCGAAACTGGCGCAGTCCGTGGCGATGATGCAGTCGAACTTGTGGCCCGCCTCCGGCAATTTGAACATGCCTTCCCGATCCAAAAACCGGAGCTTTGCCGGAACGTGATCCTCGTTCCAGACGGTGACGTGCTTGCCTTCGTTTTGCAGCGCGAGGGCCAGGCCGAGTTGCGAGCCGACGCAATCACCGTCGGGCCGCATGTGACCCAAGATGCAAAAACTCCGGTGTTCCCGGATGGTTTCAATGATGCGCGTAACGATCTGCGGAGGAGCTTTCATCGTTTGGCGAAAATCATTCCGCGGCGGGCGCCGGCGATTCCTGCTCCAGTTCCTCGATGATCTGCATGACTCGATTTCCGCGGATGACAGAATCATCAATCACGAATCGCAACGTGGGCGTGTATTTAAGGACGACGGCCCTGGCCATCAATCCCTGGATGCGGGAGCGATGTTCGGTGAGCATTTCAAGGCCGCGTTTCTGTTGATCGGCGCTGCCGAGGATGCTGATGAAAACCGTGGCCGACTTCAGGTCGCCGGCACATTCCACGTCGTTGACGGAAACCAATCCTGCCTTGTCCACGGGGATCTCGCGGCGGATGGCTTCGCCGATGGCGCGCTTGAGAAGTTCACGAACTCGTTGATGACGCAGGCCGGGCATGAGGATTTACGATTTACGATTCACGATTTACGAGGTCAACGGCGTGCAGCCGCGGCAACCTCGATTCCATCAGATCACAACTTCTGGGCCGTTTTCTCGACCGTGTAACTTTCGATGACGTCGCCCACCTGGAATTCGCCGAAGCCCTCGACGCGGATGCCGCACTCCATGCCGGAACGCACCTCGTTGACCTCGTCCTGGAAACGGCGCAGGGTCTGGAGGATGCCCTCGTAGATGACGTCCTTGCGGCGGCGCACACGGACCTTGCCCTTGACGACACGTCCGGAGGTGACCATCGAACCGGCCACGGGCGCTCCTTTTGACAATTCGAAAACCTGCCGCACTTCGGCAGTGCCGAGAACGACTTCCTTTGTCACGGGTTCCAGCAGGCCCGCCATCGCGTCTTTCACCTCGTCAATGAGTTCGTAGATGATGGCGTAAAGCTTGATCTGCACGCCCTCGTGTTTGGCCTTCTCGGCGGCAGTACTGTCCACGCGCGTGTGAAAACCGAGGATGACACCTTCCGACGCTGAAGCCAGCGCCACGTCGTTTTCGGTGATGGTGCCGACGTCGTCGTGGATGATTTCCAGAGCGACCTTGTCCGACTCGATTTTCTTGAGCGCGTCAACAATCGCCTCGACGGAGCCTTGCGTGTCGGCTTTGACAACGACCTTGAGTGTTTTGCCCGCCTGGGAATCCAGCGTGGCGAAAAGGTTTTCCAGAGTGACCTTGGAACGCGCTTCAAGACTCAGAGTCTTGGCTTCTTGTGCGCGTTGTTCTGCCAGGTCGCGCGCCGTGCGTTCGTCTTCGACGACGCTGAATTCCAGGCCGGCGTCAGGAACTCCGTTCAGTCCGAGAACTTTCACGGCGACGGACGGGCCGGCTTCCTTGAGGCGCTTGCCCTCCTCGTTGATCAGCGCGCGGGCCTTGCCGTAGTACTGGCCGCAGATGATGACCTGGCCGACGCGCAATGTGCCCTTGCGCACGAGCACCGTGGCCATCGGGCCGCCGGGTTCGATGCCGGACTCGATGACGTTGCCCTTGGCGTTTCGATCGGGATTGGCCTTGAGTTCCAGCAGGTCAGCCTGGAGCAAAACCATTTCCAGCAGCTTGTCCACACCCTGTCTGGTGAGCGCGGAACAGTCCACGAAAATGGTGTCGCCGCCCCAGTCGTCCGGAGCGAGGCCTTTTTCCTGCAACTGCTGGCGGACCTTCATCGGGTTGGCGTTGGGATGGTCACATTTGTTGACCGCGACGAGGATGGGTACTTTTGCGGCCTTCGCATGATTCAATGCCTCGATCGTTTGGGGCATGACGCCGTCGTTGGCGGCAACGACAAGCACGACGATGTCCGTGACGTTCGCGCCTCGCGCGCGCATGGAACTGAACGCCGCATGGCCGGGCGTGTCGAGGAATGTGATCTGTTGAAGGTCATTTTTGCGCTCCGGATGCGGGAAGGAGATGGTGTAAGCGCCGATATGTTGCGTGATGCCTCCGGCTTCGCCGGCGGCGACGTTTGCCTTGCGGATAACGTCGAGCAGCGATGTTTTGCCGGGGTCAACGTGGCCCATGATGGTCACGACCGGCGGACGGGGCTTGAGTTGTTCCGGTTTGTCCTCGGGGTGCATTTCCACCTTCTTGACCGG
>DAOLDN010000211.1:0-6577 GCA_035327385.1 Verrucomicrobiota bacterium
CACCAAGACTCCGTCGGCGGCGGCGAACGCGTTCAACGTCAGGATTCCCAGCGACGGCGGACAATCCACGATGACCAGGTCATAACGGTCCGATTCCCGGACCGGTTGCAGCGCCATGCCGACGCGCTGAAGATGGTTTTCGGAACGGGCCAGTTCCACGTCCACGCCGCACAAGTCCACTTCGCTGGGCACGATTTCCAGTCGTTCGAACGCGGTGGGTTTGACCTTGTCCAGCAACGATCCCTCGCCCAGCAGCACGCGGTAGGCGCTGCCGCCTTCGGCCTTTTCCACGCCCACGCCGCTGGTGGCATTGGCCTGTGGATCAAGGTCGAAGAGCAACACCCGCGTGCCCGCCGCCGCGAGGCAGGCGGCGACGTTGACGGCGGTGGTGGTTTTCCCAACACCGCCTTTTTGATTGGCAACCGAGATGACTTTGGTCGGCACAGCGGCAGATTAAAGGCCAACGCACCCCGCGTTTCAATTTTTCTTTCGGCGAAATTTCTTTCGCTGGATTTTGGGCCGGTGCAGGCGCATCATTCGTACATGAAACTGATCATCATCCCGCACGGTGTCACATTAACCAAGGCCATTGAAGATCACATAGTGACCAAGATTGAAAAGCTTGACCACCTGGACAAGCGGGTGATTGACGCGCGAGTCACCCTCGAACACGACCACACGCGCGCGCCTGAAAAGGCGTTCTCCTGTGCCGTCCGTCTCAGCGTTCGTGGTCCGGATCTTTTTGCCGAGGACCGCGAGGAGGACCTTTACGCGGCCATTGACATCGTCACAAAGAAAATCGAGCAACAACTGCGCAAACGCCGCAGCAAGGCCAAGGCGCGTCACCACACCGAGGCGTCCAAGACAAAGCAGAAGCTCAAAGATCGGGGACTTTGAACAGAGCCCCATGTTGCATGGTTGAAAGTTGAGCGAACAATTGAAGCCCCGGAACGTGGACAACCTTCAACCCTCAACCCTCAACCCTCAACTCATTCTCCGCGCCCGCGTCGTCCTTCCCTTGCGGCAACCGCCCATCGAGGACGGCGCGGTCGTCGTTTCAGGCGAACGCATCACCGCCGTCGGTCACTGGAAACAGATACGGTCCCGTTACTCGCCCGCCATTGTCACCGACCTGGGCGAAATGATCCTGTTGCCCGGACTGGTCAACGCGCATTGTCATCTGGATTACACCCATATGGCCGGCCTGTTCCCGCCGCAACGCAGTTTCTGCGACTGGATCAAGCTCATCACCACCGAAAAGGCGCACTGGAACTATTCTGATTTCGCGGAGTCCTGGATTGACGGTGCGAAAATGCTGCTTCGCACGGGCACAACGACCGTCGGCGACATCGAAGCCGTGCCGGAATTGCTGCCCGATGTCTGGAACGCCACGCCGTTGCGCGTGATTTCGTTCCTGGAAATGACCGGTGTGCGCAGTCGCAGACATCCGGGTGTGATTTTGGAGGAGGCGTTGAAAACCATCGAAACCCTTCCGCGCGGGCGCTGCATGGCCGCGATGTCTCCGCACGCTCCCTATTCCACGACACCGGTGTTGATGAAGGCCGCAGCCTCTGCGTCGCGCCAGCGCCGGTGGCCCATGGCTGTCCACGTCTCCGAATCGTTGACCGAATTTGAAATGTTCATGCACGGTCACGGCGAGATGTTCCGCTGGTTGAGCCGCAATGAACGCGACATGTCCGATTGCGGCGACACGTCGCCCGTCCAGCAGATGGGCCGCCTCGGCGCGCTGAACCGTCGTCTGCTGGCCGTCCACGTCAATTATCTCGCGCGCGGCGACCTGCGCATGCTTGCCGACAGCGAAACGAACGTCGTCCATTGCCCCCGCAGCCGGGATTACTTCCGACATTCCGAGTTTCCGTGGAAATCCCTGACTCGCGCCGGAGTCAATGTTTGTCTCGGCACGGACAGTCTCGCCACCGTCCGCAAGCAACGGCGACAAACCGTTCAACTGAGCATGTTTGAGGAGATGCAGTTGTTCGCCGCAACCCATTCCACCGTGCATCCTGAAAAAATCCTGAACATGGCCACCGTCAACGGCGCCCGCGCGCTGGGTTTGGAGGGCGAAGCGGGCGAACTGGGCCGTGGAGCGTTCGCCGACATGATCGCGGTGCCCGCAAAGACGAAGCTTGCGGATGTTCACGAGGCTGTCATTCATCATTCCGGTGATGTGGCCACCAGCATGATTGGCGGTCAGTGGGCGTTCGCGCCCGAATGATTTTCGTGGCTGCATTCGTGAGAACGCGGCTAATCTCTCCACCGTGTCAGCCTTCGACCACCAACTGAACGCCCGGCTGGACGCGATCCGCAAAGAGGGTTTGTTGCGCGAACTGCGTCGCGTGGATTCGCCACAGGGCCGCATCATCGAAATCGCCGGTCGCAAACTGCTGAATTTCTCATCGAACGATTATCTCGGCCTCGCGAATCATTCCGCACTCAAGGAAGCCGCGGCAAGGGCGGCCAAGGACTTCGGCGCTGGCGCTGGCGCATCGCGTTTGATCTGCGGCTCGCTCGCGCCGTTTCACGAACTGGAGGAAACCCTCGCCGCCTTCAAGGGAACTGAAGTCGCACTGACGTTTTCCACCGGCTATGCCCCCGCCATCGGCACCATCACCGCGTTGCTCGGCAAGGACGACATCATCATCGTGGACAAGCTCGTTCACGCCTGCATTGTGGACGCTGCCAGACTCAGCGGTGCAAAACTCCGAGTCTTCGCCCACAACGACGTGAACGATCTGGAGGACAAACTGAAATGGGCGACTGACCGCACCGGATCCACGCAACACGCAACACGCAACACGCTGATCGTCACGGAATCCATATTCAGCATGGACGGCGACGCTGCGCCCCTAAGGGACATTGTCGCGCTCAAGGAAAACTACGGCGCATGGCTGATGGTGGACGAAGCCCACGCCACCGGACTTTACGGTCAACATCGTCGCGGTCTGGCGGAGGAACTGGGCGTCAGCGACCGCATCGAAATCCAGATGGGCACGCTCGGCAAGGCACTGGGCGCCAGCGGCGGTTACATTTGTGGCAGTCGCGCGTTGATTGGTTTTCTCGTCAATCGCGCCCGCAGTTTCATCTTCAGCACCGCGCCCGTACCTGCCGCGGCGGCGGCAGCCACCGCCGGAATCAAAGTTGTTCAATCCAGTGAAGGCAAATCGCTGAACGAACAACTCGCGATGCTCGTCGGCTCTTTTCAATCGGCAATCGGCAATCGGCAATCGGCAATCCCCTCGGCTATCCTCCCGTTCGTCATCGGGGATGAATCCGCCGCTGTCGCGTTCGCCGCGACACTTCGCGAACAAGGTCTGTTTGTCCCTGCCATCCGCTACCCGACCGTGGCTCGCGGTTCGGCGCGTTTGCGTGTGACGCTTACCGCAGCCCACTCGACCGAAGATGTTCAAGCGCTGGCTAAGGCCCTTGACGCAACACGCAACACGCAACACGCCTGATGCACCCGCTCGCCCAACTCGACCACGCCCACGTCTGGCATCCATTCACGCAGATGCGCGACTGGCTCAAGCGCGAGCCGATCGTCATCATCGAGGGCAGGGGAGCGGTGCTGCGCGACGTTCACGGGCGGGAATATCTCGATGCCAATTCGTCCATCTGGACCAACCTCCACGGCCATCAGCATCCAAAGATCAATGCCGCCATTGCGCGGCAGTTGAAGAAGATCGCGCACAGCTCGGCGCTTGGCTTTGCGAATGAGCCGGCGTCACTGCTCGCCGCAGAGTTGGTGAAGCTCGCGAATCCAGCCCCGCCAGCATTGAAAAGGGGAAAAGGAGAAAAGGAGCGGAGGGTAAAATCCCCCTTTCCCCTTTTTCCCTTTTCTCCTCTGCAAAAAGTCTTCTTCTCTGACGACGGTTCCACCGCGCTGGAAGTCGCACTCAAACTGGCCTACGAATTCACGCGCCGCACAAGGAGCGCGGGCGGCCCGCCCGCGAGTTTCAAATCAGTGCCGCATTTCCTGTCACTTGAGGGCGCGTATCATGGCGACACCATCGGCGCAGTGTCGCTCGGTCACATTGACCTGTTCCACAAGGCCTACGGTGGAATGTTGTTCAAAACGGACAAGGTCATGTCGCCTTACTGCTATCGTTGCCCGTTCAACAAGGCGAAACCCGAACGGGCCGACGCCCGCGAGTATCGCAGGTGCAATTGGGAATGTGTCGGCAAGGTGGAACTGAAGTTTTCCGCGCAGAAAAAGAGGGGCAACCCTTATGCCGCGTTCGTTTTCGAGCCGTTGATGCAGGGCGCGGCGGGGATGATTCCGCAACCTTCCGGCTGGTTGAAGCGTGTGACGGAGATTGCGCGTGGTCACGGCGCGTTGCTGATTGCGGATGAAGTGATGACGGGATTCGGCCGCTGCGGTGTGGGTGCGAACGTCAGTTCGCGGCTGGTTTCAGCGCGGAACGGTTTGCTGCGTTCTCACGAACGCAGCCACGACAGATTGTTCGCCTGCCATCACGAAGGTGTGCAGCCCGACTTCCTTTGCCTCGCCAAAGGATTGACCGGTGGCTATCTGCCCATGGCTGCGACGCTGACGACACAGAAGGTATTTGATGCGTTTCTCGGCGAGTATCACGAGTTCAAAACCTTTTTTCACGGGCACAGCTTCACCGGCAATCAACTCGGCGCGACAGCGGCTCTGGCGAGTCTGGAAATTTTGCGCAGTGAACAATCCGTGAACTCGCGCGCGAAGCTGGAGCGGATTTTCTCGTCCGAACTTCAATCGCTTTGGGCCTTGCCGCAGATCGGTGACATTCGGCGAGTGGGACTTGTTGCGGGCGTGGAACTGGTCAAAGACTGGCGCACACGTCAACCGTTTGAATTGCGTGAGCGCGCCGGCATCCGTGTCTGTGAGGCGATGGCCAGCCGCGGAGTGCTCACGCGGCCCATCGGCAATGTCATCGTGCTCATGCCGCCTTATTGCACAACGCCCGCCCAGGTCCGTCGCATGGTGGGCGCATTGGGTGAATCAATCGTGAACGTGTTCGGTCGCTGAAGGGCCGGGGGACATCGCCTGAGTTCCCGAATACGGCCACAGACTCACTGGGGTGTGTAGTTCAGCCACGGACCGAGCCATCGCTCCGTCTCGGCAATCGTGAAGCCCTTGCGTTTGGCGTAGTCTTCGATCTGATCCCTGCCCAGTTTGCCGACGGCGAAGTATTTCGACTCGGGATGTGAGAAGTAGAGCCCGCTGACGCTTGCGCCGGGATACATGGCGAAACTTTCGGTCAACTTGATGCCGGTGTGCTGTTCGGCGTCGAGCAAGTCCCACAGTATTGCCTTTTCCGTGTGGTCAGGGCAGGCGGGATAACCTGCCGCCGGACGAATGCCGCGATACTTCTCGTGGATGAGGTCTTCACTGGTCAGGTTTTCAGCGCGGCCAAAACCCCATTCGTCGCGAACGCGCTTGTGCAAATATTCGGCGAAGGCTTCGGCCAGGCGATCCGCAATCGCTTCGGCCAGGATGGCGTTGTAGTCGTCGTGTCTGGCTTTGAAGTCTTCGACGATTTCTTTCAGGCCGATGCCAGCCGTGACGGCGAAGGCGCCGATGTGGTCGGCGTGTTGCGTGTTGCGTGTTGCGTGTTCTGGTTTGGGAGCGACAAAATCCGCCAGACACCAGTTTGGCGTGCCGTCGCCTTTTTCAATTTGTTGCCGAAGGAAATGGAACGTGGTGCGCAGATGTTTGCGTGAACCGTTGGTATAGACTTCCACGTCGTCGCCGACGGAGTTCGCAGGAAACAAGCCGTAGGCGGCGCGGAGTTGCAGTGATTTCTTGGCGACAAAATCGGCGAGCAGATTTTGTGCGTCATTGAACAGCTTGGTCGCTTCTTCGCCATGTTTCTCGTGCTGGAGAATCTTCGGATAAACACCGCGCAGTTCCCAGGTGTGAAAGAACGGCGTCCAGTCAATGAACGGCACGACATCTTCCAACGTCACGCCGTATGCGCCGGCGTGGCCATGTGACGAACCGCAGTCGCACTTGCCGGGATTGAACGGCGCGGACGACAGCGTGCGCACTCCGACGAATTCCGGTTTGGGAACATCATCAAACTTCAACTTCGGCGCATTGGCGCGGGCGGTTTCGAGTGAAAGCAGTTTTGCGGCCTGGCCGGAATGGGAGGCGCGCAGCCTTTCGTATTCCTCGCGATGCTGTTTGACGAACGCAGCTTTGCCTTCCTTGCTCAAAAGGCTCGTCGCCACAGGCACGGCGCGGCTGGCGTCGAGAACGTGGACGACCGGCTCGCTGTAATGCGGCGCGATCTTGATCGCCGTGTGCGCTTTGCTTGTGGTCGCGCCGCCGATGAGCAACGGAATCTTGCAGCCCGTGCGCTCCATTTCTTTCGCGACATGCGTCATCTCGTCCAAAGACGGCGTGATGAGGCCGCTCAAGCCGATGAGGTCGGCGTTTGCTTTCGTCGCAGTGTCCAAAATCTTTTCGCACTGCACCATCACGCCGAGATCAATGCCCTCGTAATTGTTGCAGCCGAGCACGACGCCGACGATGTTCTTGCCGATGTCGTGCACGTCACCTTTGACGGTG
>DAOLDN010000212.1:0-6568 GCA_035327385.1 Verrucomicrobiota bacterium
TTAGGGAAGTAAACACCACAATCGTTTCCGCCGTTATCTCCAGCCTGACTGAACAGAAAGCTGATCCACTTTGTTCCGCCGGAGAGAGAACCTGCGAGGCTGACGAACTGCCTGCCGCTGGTGGAACTGAATGAGTTGTTGGCCGTCGGCAGATCGGTGTAAGTCATGCCGGTGGCAATCGCGGGAGTCGTGCCGCACGTCCAACTGCCGGTAAACCCGCTGGCCGTGGTGGCTGTGGCATTGGGAATCGAGCTGGCGTAGTTGAACGGTTCATACGCGATCAATCCCGTATGACCAGTGTTGGCCAACGCGGTCAGGCCAACTGCCGCAATGATGAATCCCGCAACCAGTCCAACGCTGGTCCGCGGGAACATCCGGTTTGCCGCTTGCAAAGTGGTCCGACAGGACGAAAGCACTGCCCCTTTCTTTCCGCCCGGGAGCGGGACTGCGACGGTGATGACATTCTTCTTCCAACCGTCACAGAGATTGCGAGGCATGCGATTTATTATACGTTTGTTCCTGCTGTATTGATTTTGTCTCCGGAGTTGGTGCACGCGCCAACCCTTTGGCCTTGAAACAGCGTTTGATAGGCATGAAAGGTAACACCGTTGGTCTTGTTGCCTACCTACCCAACTGGATAGTAGTTAATCGTCCTCCAAATCAGAAACAGGGATGGGATGACGAACACCGCGAATGCCGGCACAATACGACCGCGTCTGACCCTGGCAGAAAACCGCCCGATCCGTAAGACTCTCGAAGGGATCTGGTCCGGCTGGAATCGTCAGGGGGATTTCAGCCACCACCCGCGCTGCGCTCATTTTGCGGGTCGGAATTTCAGCGCGGCCTCCGTTCGGGAATGGACGTGAAGCTTCTGGTAGATGTGTTTCAAATGCCAGCGCACGGCGTCCACCGTCACACTCAACCGTTCCGAAATCTCCTTGTTGGACAACCCATGCACCACCAGTTCCAACACCTCCCGCTCCCGCGTGGTGAGTTCCTCCACTTCCGTTTGCGCGGTGGTCTGTTGGCGGAAATAGCCGATGACCTTGCGCGCGATTTCTCCGCTCATCGCGCCGCCGCCCTGCTGGACTTCGCGCATGGCGTGCAAGACCTCCTCCGGTGTCGAACGCTTGAGCAGGTAGCCGGACGCTCCGGCACGAAGCGCGCGAAAAATCCTGTCGGGATCCTCATAGACCGTGACCATGATGGCTTTGACGTTCGGGAGCAGTTCCTTGAGTTTGGCGACGCAATCCACACCCGACATGTTCGGCAACTGGATGTCCATCAACACCAGTTCCGGATTGTGTTTGGGCAGGACCTTCAATGCCTCCTCGGCGGTCGAACAGGTGCAGACACAGCGGAATTCGTTGGAAAGATTCACGATGGTTTCCAACCCCTCGCGTGTGGTCTTGTTGTCCTCGACGATGGCGACTCTTGTCATGGTTCGTTGTCTCCCAGCGGCAGCCAGAATTCGACGGTTGTTCCCTTCTCCGGCTGTGACTTGATTTCACAGCGACCACCCAGTTTCGTCATGCGCGACTTCATGCCCGTCAGTCCGTCGCTGCCGGGCGGGATGTCGTCAGCGACAAAACCGCGTCCGTCATCACTGACGGCGATCTTGAGTTGATGATCGAGCGTCGTCATCTCAATGAGCACTTCAGTCGCGCCGGAATGACGGACAGCATTGTTCAACGCCTCCTTGAACGCCAGAAAAACTCCGTGGCGCAACCGGGAATCCAGCGGAGCGGCGGGAAACGTTTCCGCCACGCGCAACCGGCAGGCGATGCCCGCCAGGTTCAAAAATCGTTGAGCGAACAACGAATAATAACTGGCCAGCGACGCCACGGAGTCGTACTTCGGGTTCACCGCCCAGACGATCTCATCCAGCGTGACAACGACCGCTCGCGACACGTTCACGAGCTTGTCGAGGTGGCGTTCGCGGGTTTCGGACGGGAGCGACGGCGTTTTCACCAGGGATCCCAGGATGCTGACTTCGGTCAGCGTCGCGCCGAGTTCATCGTGAAGGTCCTGGGCCACGCGGGTGCGTTCCTGTTCGATTTCGCGATGGCGTTCGGCGCGTTGCCGTTCCTGGATCTGGATTTCCAGTTGTCGTCCGCGCTCCATCACCTGTCGTCGCAGCACGACCACCCAACTGAACGCGGCCAGCGCCACCAGTCCCACCGCGCCGGCCATCCACAGCACGCGTTGCAGCGTCCACCACGGCGGCGATTCCAGCAGGACGACGTCGGAAGCGGAGCGCATCTGGAGTCGGAACGATTTCGCGCGCCATTCTTCGCCGGCCTCCCATTCTCCAGGCTCGATCCTGCAGACGCCCGTGACCGAAACGCGGCTTCCGGTTTCCAATGCTGCGAATGGATCGTTTTTCCCGTCCGCATCGAGGTAGGCGTTGAAGATTACAGTGTCCTCTTGGAGGATCAGATAGCGTTCCGTGCCGTGTATGGCTTGATCGAGAAGCCTTGCGGCCAGTTGAACCAGCCGGCAATCGTGGGTTCCTTTCAGCGCTTCGTCTGGAGATATGCGCTCCGGGGGCGGCGGCTGACCGGAGGCGACTTTACGAAACACGGCGTCCTCCAGCACGGGCGTGTATTCGCCCTTTCCCACGAAACCGATCGCCTCAACGCGGTCCCCGACCTGCAACGACAGCCGTTCCCTGGTTTGTACGTTCAGACCTTGATCCCCGTCCTGGAGAAACAATTCCTTGCCCGGCTCATAATAAATCACCGTGCCCTCCACCTTCACACGATGGCCGTAAGATTGATGCGGCGTGAACTGAAGCAGGCTGCCGATGGGCCGGGTAGAGATCGAATAAGGGTCTTCCCGGGACGGTGCCTCAATGGCCACATCTTCCGTGCGCGGCACCATCAACCGGATGGCGAACAGTTGACGCCGATGATTGAACAGCGTGGAGCAAACGCCTCGCACACGCACCGCGCTGTCCGGCAAATCTTCAATCCGTTCGACCGGAAGATTGCGCGCATAGACTGTAAGCCGCCCGCCGCCGGTCGCGATTTCGATCAGATAATAGCCCGATGTTTCCTGGAATTGGACCGAGCGCACGATGCCCTGAATCTCAACGAACTGGCTGTCCTCGCGGCCTCCGACCAGTTCTTCGTAGGTCACCGGTTTGGCTTTCGGCAGCGGAGCGGTGCCGATCACACGTATGTCCCTCGGCACCACGATGGGCGCGTATTCACCGGGGCTTGTCACACCGTCCACTTCGACCAATTGGCCGGGCACCAGATGCACCGGCAGCGCGGCATCAAACAGATACACACCGGACGTGTCATCCTGGATGAAGCGCGAAAACAGGCTTTCCTCGTAGAATGTGACCACCCCGCGCAGCCGGACGTCTCTGGGCTTTTGAGCTTCCTCCACAGTCAGGTTGCGGACTTCCTCCGCCGTGCGCAGTTCGTTGGTTGGCGATTGGGCCGTGGAATAAAACGGCCATGCAGCAAGCAAAACGCAGCACACAATGCCCGGCCGGGAGAATGAAACTTCCTGTTTGCGACAGCGCCATTTCGGAGGATTGCAGGGCATTTGCGAAAAGCATCAGCGAAGTATCCCGTCTTGCAAGCTCGAATCCTTCGCCAATGACGAAAACAACCTGAAACAATTTGCCCCTCGCCTGCGTCTCATGGGCGACTATATTTTGCGCCGATGAATTCCGTTCCACACATCCCCGCGTTGCGACGCGGCAAAGCTTACGAAAGCCTCGACACGGTCGAGGTCAAAGATTTCCGCACCGGCGAGGTCAAGGCGATCGTCAGCCAGGTCAACGCAGGCATCGTGCGCAAGGACTTGGCGCGCGTTGCTGAAGCCCAGGCAGCGCTCAAGAAATATTCCGTGGCGCAACTCATCGAAATCTGCGCAAGGACCGGCGAACAATTCCTCAACGGAACTCTGCCACTTGGCGACAAGGGTCATAAGCAATCGCCGCAGCAATACATTGAAACCCTTTCAAGCACCAGCGGCCTGCCGCATGTCATGGTCCGCCGCAACATGGACAAGATCCATTTCGCGCTCACGAATATGAAGACCGTGCTCAATGGTCTGTCGCGCGGACTGGATCTTTCGATTTTGGATTCAGGAAGTGGCGAACAGTTCGGCACACGACTGAGTTATTTCCCCACAACAAGCGCGCTGGGTCTCGTGATGCCGAGCAATTCGCCGGCGGTCAATTCGCTCTGGCTCCCGGCAATCGCGCTCAAGACGCCGGTCATCATCAAGCCCGGCAAGGAAGAACCGTGGACGCCGTATCGGTTGATACAGGCATTCATTGCGGCAGGCGCTCCGGCGGAGGCGTTTGGATTTTATCCAACGGATCACGAGGGCGCGGGCGAGATTTTGAAAACGTGCGGTCGCTCGCTCATCTTTGGCGACAAATCCACCACACAACAATACACCAGCAATCCCGCAATCCAGATCCACGGGCCGGGCTGGAGCAAGATTCTCATCGACGACGATTGCATCGAGAACTGGCGCGATTACCTGGACGTGATGGTGGCGAGCATTTCCGACAACGGCGGCCGCTCCTGCATCAACGCCAGCGCCATTGTTGTGCCGCGCTACGCCGCTGAAATTGCCGATGCTCTCGCGCAAAAGCTTGGACCGATCCAACCCACCAGTGCTGATGACCCAAACGCTCGCCTCTCTGGATTTGCGAATCCGAAAATGGCGGACTTCATTGACGGCGCGATTGAAGAGGGTTTGAAAACTCCAGGCGCAACGGATGCGACGGCAAAATATCGCAACGGCCTGCGAAAGGCGGTTCTCGATGGCGGCACTTTCGTGCGTCCGACCATTGTGCTGTGCGATTCCTTCGCGCACCCGCTGGCCAATCGCGAATTTCTCTGCCCTTACGCCAGTGTCGTTCAAGTGCCGCAGAACGACATGCTCAAGCAAATCGGCTACACGCTGGCGTGTTCTGTCATCACGAAAGACCCGGCATTCATCGAACAGGTCATGGCCTATCCGCACATCGAGCGATTGAACATTGGCCCTGTTTCCACGATGAAAATTTCCTGGGATCAACCGCACGAGGGCAACATGTTCGAGTTCCTCTGGCAACGCCGAAGCATCGAGCGGGCGTGGTAAGACTCACGGTTTCACCGAATCCAGCACGTTGACGCCCCATGTCACGCGGCGGGTTGGAGCAAACAACGGCTGCTCGCTGTAAATCTCATCACCGAATCGGCAAAGCGTTCCGTCCCTGGCAAGGGCATAAACAGGGCCATACCCGGTGCGCAGACCAATCCAGTCGTTGCGTTCGCCCAATGGCTCGGGATCAGGAGACGCCGCGTGAAAGGAACGATTCGCGACCTGCAGCCAGAGCGTTCCGTCTTCCCGGATTCCTCCAATATATGGATGGCCTTCGATTTGAACTTCAGTCCAACGCTCTCCTTCCCACAAGCGCGTCAACTGGGTCAGCATCGGAAAAGAGTTTTTCGATCCGAGGAAATTCCCGCGTAACTGGCCCAATCCCCAACCCGACCCGTCCTCGCAAATAAAGACATCCGAGTAGGAAGTGCTTTCAATGTTGCTTGCCTTCGCGGGTAATGTCGCGATTTGGCGCATGGTTCCTCCGATGTATCCTCTGCCGATTCCGCTGCCCGTGATGGGATATGCTCCGCCCCATTTCCAAACGCTCTTATCGCGCTTCACTGCAACCGATCCTGCCACGGACGTAGAAATGAATTCCCAATCCGAATCTTCACCGATTTGCATCGGCGCGCGGACCTCTTTGGGCAATCCATCACCCAATTGACCGCTGGAATTTTCACCCCAGCCCCATATCGTGCCGTCGCGTTTCAACGCGAGGAAATGGGCCGCACCCGCAACCACCATCGTCCAGTCGGAATCATCTCCAATCCGCGTAACGACCATCGGCGTCTGCCTAAGTGTCTGCCCTTTCCGATACCAGTCTCCGGCGACTGCGGGAACTGGTTGACCGTTCTCATCGTCAGTTTCCCACCAACTGATCCGCCAGAGCGTGCCGTCGGATTGGACTCCTGCCACGTCGTATTGAGACATCGCCATTGAAACCCAGTTTGATCCAATGAACTCTCCGTGCGGCTTCTTGATCGGAATGACGCGCCAGCCGCTTTCGTTACCCGTCCATTCACCTGAATACGGT
Organism: Verrucomicrobiota bacterium; assembly: GCA_035327385.1. Lineage (GTDB taxonomy): Bacteria > Verrucomicrobiota > Verrucomicrobiia > Limisphaerales > JADLHS01 > DAOLDN01. The sequence goes on from DAOLDN010000212.1 coordinate 6,155, forward strand.
TCGGTTGCATACTCGCGCATCGCCCACAAGCGCCCGTCCGGCAGCAACACCAGCAGCCAGCCGCTGCGATAGTATCTTGCCATCATCGGCTGCACGTCACCGCTCAATCGCGCCGGACCCGCCGCCGGCTCGAACGGCATCGCCACTTCCCAGGCGCGATGATACGCCGCCGACGCGAGCACGGTGGTCAGCAGCAGTCCCGCAACCCAGACCGCGGAATTCCTCGCCCACAGTCCGACTCCGGATTGAACATGCCTGAAATTTCGAAAGGAAACCGTCAGAAGCAGCATCACGCCTCCGAGGAAGGCGACCGGTGCGGCAAGTTTGGCAAGCAATGCGACTGCCGACCACTGAACGCGGACAAGAGACTCCACCCGCACCAATCCACCCTTGAAAATGAACAGAAACCAAACA
>DAOLDN010000213.1:0-6566 GCA_035327385.1 Verrucomicrobiota bacterium
GACGAGGCGGGAATGACGTTCTGGTCGCCCACTGGGGAGGGGTTTGGACGGGAGCGTTATAGTGGAACAGCTCACCTTGCTGGAGCACCTCCATTTTCATTGTCATTCAAGGCAAGTGACGACTCGCTGTTCGGCATCATCAGTGTGCAGTTGGCGGGATATAACGCAGACCTCCCGGACGTTCCAGGCAGTTTTGTGGGCCACCGGTCCGATGGTTCCACGGTGCGCACCGATTTTCCGGTCAGCGGTTTTGTCTTTCAGACATTTTATTTCGGACCTGAGTTTAACAACCTGACTCGTGTTGACGTTCTGAGCTTCGGATCGTTGGACAATCTGGTGGTTTTGATTCCCGAACCCTCCACTTGGTGTCTGCTGGCAATGCTGGGTCTGCCGGCATTCGTTCTGTGGCGTCGTGGTGTGAGGAGACGTTGAACGGATATGCAATCTACAGTTCTTTGAGTGTCATTTCGCTCTTGTGGATAGGGGGCGCCGGTCTCCTGACCCGGTCTGATACAACAATCTGATCACAATCCCATCGAAACACACCGGGTCGGAGACCGGCACTCCTATCCACGTTGCATCGCGGCGCGAACGATGCGGCACTGGCCGTAACTGTATTTTCCGCCAAGCGCCTCCACCACGCGGCCCAGGCACTCAAAGCCGTGTTGCTCAAACACCGCCGCGATCTCGCGTTGCGCCGCTGTCGAGACGAGCGCGTTCACATCAATCGCTTCCCCGACCTGAATGGCGGTTTCCAGATGGCTGTAGATCGTTCCCTCCACCACGCCGCGAATTGCCGCGATCTCTGCCACGGTTTTGCCCTGGTGATAAAAATGCAGCGTCTCGCGAACGGTGTCCGTGAGCTTTGAGCGCATCGGCGGAGGAGGCGCGGATGGCGCGTCGAACGAATCATCCGCGAACATCTGCCGCGCGTTGGTCTGCAAATGCGCGGTGATCTCGCCCATGAACAGCGCGCCGAACTCGCGCAGTTTCTTTTCGCCCACGCCGCTGATGCGCGACAGCTCCGCATCGTTCTGCGGGTAGAATCGAGCCATCTGTCGCAGTGAAACATCCGAGAAAATGATGTAAGGCGGCACGCCGCGCTCGTCGGCCAGTTGTTTGCGCAACGTGCGCAATCGTTCGAACAAGGCTTCGTCGCAGGCGATTTCTCCCACGTGATGTTTCTCCGGCTGTGGCGCGGTGATGGCTCTGGTGAGCGTGATCTTCTGGCGCGACTTGAGTGCGGCGAGTCCGTCGTCGGTGATTTCGATGACGTTGAACTTTTCGCTGTTTTGAAACAGCAGACCGAGTCGCACCAGTTCGCGGCCGATCGCGCCCCATTCTGGACGGCTGTGTTCGCCGCCGATGTTGTAGGTGGACAGCGATTGATGCCCGAACTTTCGGATTTTTTCCGTGTCCGCGCCGGTGAGCACCTCGATGATGTGGTTCATGCCCACGCCAAAGCCGCTCCTTTCGCGGATGCGATAAACGCTCGAGAGAAATTTCTGCGCGGCCACCGTTCCGTCCCACGTTGCGCGCGGTGAAAGGCAGTTGTCGCACCCGCCGCAATTTGGAGCGCCGATCTCCTGATCGGCTTGTTGGAGTTCAAGCTTTAGCTTGTCTGGAGAACAGGCTGAAGCCTGAACTCCAACGGAACTGGCCGGATCGGAATCCGGCGCTCCGTACCGTTCTCCAAAATATCCTAGTAACGCCTCGCGTCGGCACGTGGCGATCTCCGCGTAATGCAGCATCTGCTCCAGTTGCGCGCGGGCAATCTCGCGTTCCTTGGGATCGGGTTTCTCGTCAATGAACCGCATCTGCTTCACGCGGTCGCCGGGGCTGAAGAGCAACAGACATTCGCTCGGCAGACCGTCGCGACCTGCGCGGCCCGTTTCCTGATAGTAACCCTCGATGTTCTTCGGTAGATCGTAATGAATGACGAAGCGCACGTTCGGCTTGTTGATGCCCATGCCGAACGCAATGGTGGCGCAAATCACCTGGACTTCGTCGCGCAGGAAGGCTTCCTGATTTGTCGAACGTTCCGTGGACGTCAATCCCGCGTGATACGGCGCGGATTTGATGCCGTCCGCCGTGAGTTTGGAGGCGAGTTGCTCCGTTGTCTTGCGCGCCTGGCAGTAGATGATTCCCGCCTCGTGTTTTCGAGCGCGGATGAAACTGAGAAGCTGGCCATAAGCACCCGACTTTGCGGACACGCGATACGTCAGGTTCGGGCGATTGAAACTGGCGACATAACAGCCCGGTTCGTGCAGGTGCAACTGCGAGACGATGTCCGCCCGCACACGTTCCGTGGCTGTGGCCGTGAGCGCCATGAACGGCACGCCGGGAAAGGTTTCACGCAGCGAACGCAACTGGCGGTATTCGGGACGGAAATCGTGTCCCCATTCGCTGATGCAATGCGCCTCGTCTATGGAGAAGAGGCTCACGTTCCATCGCTTCAGATCCTCGATGAAGCCCGACAACATCAGCCGTTCTGGCGCGACGTAGAGCAGTTTGAATTCGCCATTGTGCAACCCGCGCAATCGTGGACGCGACTCGCCCGCCGCGAGCGACGAATTGAGAAACGTGGCCGCCACTCCCGCTGCCTGTAGCGCGTCCACCTGATCTTTCATCAGTGCGATGAGCGGCGATATGACGACCGTGAGTCCGGGCCGCAGCAGCGCGGGCAATTGAAAGCAGAGCGACTTGCCGCCGCCCGTTGGCAGTACGGCGAAAACGTCCCTGCCCGCCAGAGAATCGCGGATGATGTCCTCCTGCAACGGCCGAAACGAGCTGAAACCGAACACCTGTTTCAGCGGTACGAGCAGATCAGGATTGGCGGGACGCACAGCGAAACTATGTAACGCAAAAGCGTGGGAATGGAAATCGGAAATTGGAGGGTGACGCTTCTGAAGGGGTCACGAACACATGGCGAGCACCCCCAACTCTCAATTATTGGCATTGAAGACATTCGCCCCGAACACTACGACGGTCTATGACTTCACTCCCATTCGATGGTGCCCGGAGGTTTGCTGGTGATGTCAAAAACGCAGCGGTTGACCCCCTTCACCTCGTTGATGATGCGGCTGGCGAGTTTTTCCAGGATGTCATACGGCAGCTTCACCCAGTCGGCGGTCATGCCGTCCTGCGATTCCACGGCGCGGACGGCGATGGTGTAATCGTAGGTGCGTTCGTCGCCCATCACGCCGACGCTTCGCACCGGCAGCAACACGGCGAAACTCTGCCAGATCTTGTAGTAAAGTCCGGAGGATTTCATTTCCTCGACGACAATGGCGTCTGCGTTGCGAAGAATCTCGCAGCGTGGCGGAGTGACTTCTCCGAGGATGCGAACAGCCAGGCCCGGTCCGGGGAATGGTTGACGCCAGACAATCTCTTTTGGCAGTCCGAGTTCCAATCCGAGCTGGCGCACTTCGTCCTTGAACAGACATTTCAGCGGTTCGACGAGCGCGAACTTTATGTTCTTTGGCAGGCCGCCGACGTTGTGATGGCTCTTGATGAGCGCGGCGGGATTGCCGGCTATGGGAACGGATTCGATGACGTCCGGGTAAAGCGTTCCCTGCGCCAGAAACTTCGCCTTGCCGGCGCGCTTCGTCGCGGCCTGAAACACCTCGATGAACGTCTTGCCGATGATCTTGCGTTTGCGTTCCGGGTCGGTGACGGCCTTGAGTCGTGAAAGAAACTGCTTCGACGCGTCTTCGTATTGCAGGCGAATGTGAAAATGTTTTCCGAACACTTCGCGCACCACGTCCGCCTCGCGTGCGCGCAGCAGGCCGTTGTTGACGAAGATGCAGGTGAGTTGATCGCCGATGGCCTTGTGCAACAGCGCCGCCGCCACGCTGGAATCCACGCCGCCGCTCAGTCCCAGAATCACCCGCTCTTTGCCGACCTGCGCCCGGATTTCCTCCACGGCCTGCTCGATGTAATTGCGCTTCGTCCAGTCGCGTCCGCAACCGCAGATGCCATGCACGTAATTGGAGATGATCTCCCGGCCTCGCGGCGTGTGGACGACTTCGGGATGGAATTGCAGGCCGAAGAACTTTTGCGCGCGGCTCTCGATGGCGGCGTATTCGGAGTTTTCCGTGACAGCCACGGGTTTGAAGCCCTTCGGCAGTTTCGTGAGCTTGTCGCCGTGCGAATTCCAGACCTGGAGGGATTTGGGCAGCTTTCGGAAAAGCGCGCAGGAAGCGTCCTTGACGGTGAGCGTGCCCTTGCCGTATTCGCGTTTCTGACCTTTCTCGACCTTGCCGCCCAGGAATTGCGCCAGCAATTGGACGCCGTAACAGATGCCCAGGACGGGAACGCCGAGGTTGAAGATGCCGGGGTCCGGCAACGGCGCGTCCTTGGCATAAACACTGGAGGGGCCGCCCGACAGGATGATGCCGCTGGGTTTCATCGCGGCGATTGTGGCGGCGGGCGTGTTGAAGTGCAGGATGGTGGAATAGACGTTGCACTCGCGGATGCGCCGCGCGATGACCTGCGTGTATTGCGAGCCAAAATCCAGAATGACGATTTGTTCGGTCATGGAATCAAAAAAAAACGAGAGCGGATTGTCCGCGCGCAACCCGGTTTTTGCGAGAGAAAAATGCGATGTGAAAATCGTCGGCGTGACGCCTGACACGAGCAGGCGCGCAGTCAGACGAACAACCCGGCCAGCAGCAAAACCGCGGGGATCACAATGCCCGCCGCAAGACATATTACGGCCGTGTGACGGCTCTTTCCGTGGCGCAACGCCATGACGACACCCAGAAGGGTCGTTGCGATGAAACACACTGCCATTGCCACGACGAACCATCGCATCCAGTCCGAACTCAGCGTGGAGAGGTTTCCAGTTTTCAGTCCGCGACCCGTGTGAATCGTGGATGCCAGTGCCAGGGCGCGGGAGTTGTCAGCGTTGCCGTAATGAAGACTGAACGTCTGCCAGATGCCCGACATCGCAAAGAACACCAGCATCGGCGCGAAGATGCAGCCGAGGCAAAGATGGATGTCGCGCAGCCGTTGCATGCCGGGCGGCTATTGTTTGACCACTTTCACCGTGCCAGTTTTTGCGTCATACACAATCTTCGACCCGTAGGGGGCTTCGGGGATTTTGGCGATGTATTTCATCTGGACCAGCTCGTTAAGGTCTTTCGGGTTGCGATCCTCCTGCACTTGAAACATCTGGATCGCCTGCGTCAACGTGGCCACATCCACCGTTTTCACAGCTTTCTGTTGAGCCTTGCCCACGGCGTCGAGGTAATCCACCGGCGCGGTCAATGGGCTGCCGGATGAGGAGGTGTCTTTCGGCGATTCCGACTTGCTGCCGCAACCGGCAAGAAGGAAGGCCGAAGCGACGCACGCCAACAGAATTGTTTTCATGTCCAAACTCTACGCCGTAGCCCACGGAAGCCAAGCGGAACTTGGCGTCACACTTTCTTGAGCCACAGGGCGGCGGCTTCCCGCGCCTGTCGGATGAGGGAGAGATCGTCGGTCAGGCTGCCGAAGCGCAGCCGCATCGCCCCGCTCTGCAATTGCCCCAGCAGCTCCCCAGGGCCGCGCAGTTTCAGGTCCGCCTCGGCGATGCGGAAACCGTCGTTCGTTTCCTCCAGAACCTTCAGTCGTTCGCGGGACTCTGGGCTTTCCGCGTCTGAAATCAAAATGCAGAAACTCTCGTGCGCACCGCGTCCGATGCGTCCGCGTAGCTGGTGCAATTGCGCCAGCCCGAATGCCTCGGCGTTTTCGATCAACATCACCGTGGCATTCGGCACGTCCAGTCCCACCTCGATCAACGAAGTCGCAAGCAACGCGTGGAACTGCTTGGCGCGGAATCCGCGCATCGCCGCTTCCTTGTCGCCGGCTTTCAAGCGTCCGTGCAGCAGGCCGACCTTGAACGGCGACAACGCCCGTTGAACGTTCTCATACTCCTTGGTCACAGCTTTCAATCCATCCGAACTTTCTTCGACCCGTGGATAGACGATGTAAGCCTGTCTTCCTTGCCTGAGTTTTCCGTTGATGAACTCCCACACCTTGGGCAAACGCTCCGCGGCGCGCACAAACGTCTTCACGCGCCCGCGACCGGCGGGCATTTCATCAATCACAGACACATCAAGGTCGCCGTACAGCGTCAATCCCAGCGTGCGCGGAATGGGCGTGGCGGTCATCACCAGCAGATGAGGATAATTTCCCTTGCGCACGAGCGTCTCACGTTGCGCGACGCCGAACTTGTGTTGCTCGTCAATGATCACGAGGCCGAGCTTGGGAATGTCGAAGCCGCCCGTCAGCAGCGCGTGAGTGCCGATGAAGAGTGTTGCGTGTTGCGTGTTGCGTGTTGCGTGACCCGGAACGTCTGACGATTGAACGTTGGATGTTGGATGTTGAGTGTTCGATGTTTTCCGGCTTCCTGTCTGCAATTCCACGCATACACCCAACGGTTCAAACCAGTTTGTGAAATTCTGAAAATGCTGCTCCGCCAGAATTTCAGTGGGCGACATCAGCGCGACATTAAAACCGCTCTCCAGCGCCATCAACGCCGTGCAGGCGGCCACGGCGGTTTTGCCCGAGCCAACGTCGCC
>DAOLDN010000214.1:0-6557 GCA_035327385.1 Verrucomicrobiota bacterium
GGATGTTGCGCAAGAACCTTCCCGCTGAAATGAGAATTATCGTGGGTGGTCGGGCCGCGACCGGCTATTCAAGCACGATTGGGGAGATCGGCGCGATCTGCGTCAGCGAATTGCGGGAGTTGTATTCCATTTTGGAAAACATTCGCGCGGGGAAGTAGCGGACACTGCGTCTGAAATGTTTTCGAATGAGCTAGATGCGCGTGTTAATGCCGCACGCGCGCATCACGCACCAGCCGCGGGCCGCTTCGTACAACATGAAACCGCCCGCAATCGTGCCCACGACGCAACTCCACAGTCCCCATTCGCCGTAGCGACAGGCGATTTGTCCCGCGACGATCAGCGTCAGTCCGCCGGTGGCGCGCAGCAGTCTGCCCACGGTTCCAATGTTCGGCCTGAAAAAACGTTTCATGAAATTCTTTTAGCATCATTTTGCGCGGGGGCAAATCCGGGAACATCTTGCCGCGTGAAGATTCATGTTTTTGAAACGGAATTATGGCTGCCGCAAACCGTGGAGGAGGTGTTCGATTTTTTTGCGGACGCGCGCAATTTGCGGGCGATCACCCCGGACTGGTTGCATTTCGAGATCGTTACTCCGCAACCCATCGTGATGTGTGCGGGCACGTTGATTGACTACCGATTGCGCGTGCGAGGGATTCCGTTGCGCTGGCGCACGGAAATCACCTGCTGGGAGCCGCCGCTGCGTTTCGTGGATGAACAATTGCGAGGCCCGTACCGCCAATGGATCCATGAACACCGTTTCGAGCCGAAGGACGGCGGAACGCTTTGCACGGACCTTGTCCGTTATGCAGTGGCCGGCGGCGAAATTGTTCACCGGCTGTTTGTGAAGAACGACGTGCAACGCATCTTCGAGTTTCGCGCCGGTAAATTGCGGCAGATGTTCGGCGGTCGGTCGGAATGAATCCTTCAATTCGCGCAGCCCGTCCTTGCGTTGATGTTGTGCGACGGACTAGCGTGTGCGTCACCGGCATGAAATCGTTTTGCACCATCCTGTGCGCGGCGTTGTTGTTTGTCAGCGGCGTTGGGGTCATCGCTTCTTCGGCGGACACAAGTCTTCCGCGCCAGTTCACAGATCCGTCGTGGGAGGCGCGACCGTGGGTGTTTTGGTATTGGATCAACGGCAACGTCACGCGCGAAGGCATCACCAAGGACTTGGAGGCGATGAAAGAGGTCGGCATCGGCGGCGCGTATCTGTTCTCCATCACCACTTACGTCAGGAAGAATTTCATCACGCCGCCCGCGGATTCGCTTACGCCGCATTGGTGGGAACTGGTGACGCACGCCATGGGCGAAGCGAAGCGGCTGGACTTGAAACTGGCGTTCAACGCGTGCGACGGCTGGGCAACCGCCAGCGGGCCGTGGATCACGCCGGAAATGTCCATGCAGAAAGTCGTCTGGTCCACGACGCGAATCACGAACAGTGCCACTTTCGACGGAGCGTTGCCGCAACCCGAATCGAATCTTGGCTATTACCGCGACATTGCCGTGATGGCGTTTCCAACGCCGCCGGGCAGCGGAGAAAGTTCACGCACGCGAAAGCCGAAGGTCACGTCGAACATTCCTGGCATCACGCCGGAGAATGCACTCGACGAGGAATTGTCCGTGGAGGCTTCCGAAAAAGGCTGGATTCAATACTCATTTGATGCGCCGTTCACGTGTCGTTCGATCCGCATTCTTCCCGCCGGCGCAAATCATCAGCCCAATCGCCTGGAGATTCAGGTCAGCGACGACGGCAAACAGTTTCGTCCGCTCGGCAGATTGGAGGCCGCGCGACACGGGTGGCAGGATTCGGGAACGCCCAGCACCCATTCGATCCCCGAGACGACGGCGAAACATTTCCGTTTCGTCTATGACCCGGACGGAACGGAGGCCGGCAAGGAAGATTTGGATTCGGCGAAATTCTCAAAACGGCTCAAGGTGCGTCTCATTGAACTGCGGGGCGAAGCGGCGTTGAATCAATATGAGGGAAAGTCCGGACTCAAATGGCGCTGGGGCCGCCCGACCTCCACGAATCAAATCCCCGACGCTCTCTGCGTGCCGTCGCACAGCATCACGAATCTCACTTCACAATTCAGCGATGGCCGTCTCTCGTGGCAGCCGCCCGCTGGTGACTGGACGATTTTGCGCATGGGTTACACCACCACCGGCCAGGAAAGCGCGATGGGCGGTGCGGGCAAGGGATTGGAGTGCGACAAGTTCAATCCCGCCGCGCTGCAAATCCAGTTCGACCACTGGCTCGGCGTAGCGGCGAAACGCGCGGCGGCCATCGGCGCAAGCGACACATTATGGATGTCGCACGTGGACAGTTGGGAGTCCGACAGCCAGAACTGGTCGCCGGTGTTCGACAACGAATTCCGCAAACGGCGCGGCTACGATCCCGTTCCGTTTCTGCCCGCGATGGCGGGAATTCCCGTTCAGAGCGCGGAAACGTCCGAACGTTTCCTGTTGGACGTGCGCCGCACCATCGCCGAACTGGTCGCGGACCATTTCTTCAAACCGCTGACGCGGCTGTCGCACGCGAACGGATTGAAACTCAGCGCGGAGGCCGTTGCTCCCACAATGATGAGCGATGGCATGCTGCATCACGGCATCGTGGATTTTCCGATGGGCGAATTCTGGTTGCGCAGTCCCACGCACGACAAACCCACGGACATTCATGAGGCAGTTTCCGCCGCGCACGTCTATGGCAAGCCGGTGGTGCAGGCGGAGGCGTTCACGGAATTGCGCATGCAGTGGGACGAAACACCGTTCCTGCTCAAAGCTGTCGGTGACGCCAATTTCTGCGCGGGCATCAATCGTTTTGTGTTTCACGTCTATTCGCAGCAGCCCGACGACCGCGAACCGGGCGTGACGCTGAACAGCGTGGGCACGCATTTCAGCCGCAGCCAGACGTGGTGGCAACAGGGCGCGGCGTGGATTGATTACCTCACGCGCAGCCAGGCATTGTTGCAGCAGGGTCGTTACGCGGCGGATGTCTGCTATTTCACGGGCGAAGATTTGCCGAGTCGCGGTTTGATTCCAGAAAAACTCAAACCCGCTTTGCCCGACGGTTACGCCTACGATTCCATCAATCGCGACGCATTGTTGACCGAAGCGACGGTGCGGCAGGGACGCCTCGTGTTGCGCAGCGGCATGGAATATCGTGTGCTCGTGCTGCCCGACGACGTGCGAATGACACCGCAGGTGGCCGAACGCATCCGTGAATTCGTTCGCGGTGGCCTCGTCATTGTCGGCCCAAAACCGCAACGCTCGCCAAGTTTGGAAAATCAGCCCGCCGCGGACGCAATCGTGCGCAGCGTCGCGGAAACCGTCTGGGCCGATTGCGACGGCGACCGCGTCAAACAACGTCGCGCTGGACGCGGCCAGGTGTTTTGGGGAATGAGTCTGGAAGACGTGTTCAAGGAGATTGATCTGCAACCTGACGTGCGATTTGGCAAGGGCGGCGAGCAGGCCGCCGACTTCAAATGGATCCATCGCACCCGCGACAGCGAGGACTGGTATTTCGTCTCCAACCAAAAGCTGTCGTCGCAGACCGTGGACGCCTCATTCCGGGTAACAGGCCGCGTTCCCGAATTGTGGCATCCGGACACCGGCGCAATCGAGGACGCACCGGTCTGGCGCGTTGAGGAAGGGCGGACGATTGTCCCGCTGCAACTCGGGCCGGCAGGTTCGGTGTTTGTCGTGTTCCGTCGTGAATCCACGAACAGCGACGCCGTGGCGGGAATTGTTTCCGGACAGATGGCGTCGTTGGAATCGTCCGCGTTGCCCGCGCTCAAACTGGAACGCAACGCGAACGGCAACCTGGAGGCGTGGGCGTCCCAAGCTGGCGATTGGAAACTGCAATTCCAGTCGGGTCGCGAAATTTCAATCAACGCCGCCAGTCTGCCCGCGCCACAACTGCTGGCGGGACCGTGGTTCGTTGATTTTCCGCCCGGCAATGGCGCGCCGCAACGCATCGAATTGGCCGGTCTGGAATCGTTGAGCCGTCACCCGCAGGAGGACGTCCGCCATTTTTCCGGCACGGCGACCTACACCAAAGAGTTCGATTGGAAACCCTCCGTCTCTGCGGTGCGATCGTCCCGTGTTTTCCTCGACCTCGGCCACGTCGCCGACCTTGCGGAAGTGCGGCTGAACGGAAAACCGCTTGGCGTTCTCTGGAAACCGCCGTTCATTGTCGAGGTCACTGATGGATTGAACACGGGAAAGAACCGGTTGGAAATTGAAGTGACCACAACGTGGAGGAATCGTCTGATCGGTGACGCGGGCCTTCCTCCGGAACGGCGAGTGACGTGGTCCATGCACACAGACGCCTGGTTTCCGAAGGACACGCCGCTCTCGGATTCAGGGTTGGTTGGTCCGGTGCGGCTTCAGTCCGTGAACAATGTGCAACTGCCTTGATTCGATGTTCCTGGAGGCGGGAAACAAAAACCGGTAGCCAGTCGCCTGGCTTCCGGTTGAAGTTGTTTGACGTGAGTCAGGGTTTAGAACGACCAGTTCACGATCGGGAAGCCCGTGGCCAGTTTGTTGGGGAATTCCGTGAACCACGGGTTGTTCATGGCGATGTTGATGAAGCCGATCTGCACGCCGTGGAGGTCTTCCGCGTAGTTGACCGCGCCCCATTGGAGGCCCTTGGCTTTCTCAGCGTAGTTGACGAAACCGGACTGGAAACCCGTGAACTCTCCCTGAGCAATGTTCACCGCTCCGCCCTGCCAGCCGACGAAACTGGTTTTGCTGTAATTGACGAGGCTCCACGCCACGCCGGTGTAGCTTTCGGCGTAATTGGCGAGGAAGGACCAGGTGAAACCGACGCTTTCGCCGGTGCTGCCATTGACGATGCCCAGCGTGAGGCTTTTCTGAGGGTTCTCGCTCCAGATGCCCAGCGAGAATCCGTGGATGGCGGTGTCGCGCTTGTGGATGGCGATGTCCGGCGTCAGAGAAAGCTGGAAAGCGGACTGGTTTCCGGGATCCGCAGCCTGAACCGTGACGGTACCGGCCGATAGCAATGCAATGATGAGTGTTGATTGGTGTTTCATGCTCGCGAACAATAGCAAATCATTCGGAGGTGGCAATCCGTGAAATCCGCATGCTCGCCTGTGAACATGACCGGGAATGACCGTGCCGACCACAGGACAGGCGTCGCGCCTGTTTCCATCTCAGGCGATTCCGCTCAAAGCGGGATGATTGATTCCAATTTGAGACAGGAGCGACGACTGTCCTACGGGACTCGCACGCGGTAGAAGCGCCATGAGAAATTTGTTGAACCGGAGTCAGTGAATTGGAATGGCAACACAGTCAGCATGTTCGTGGCGAGCGGCGTCCAGTCCTCGAGATTGGGTGAACCCTCCACGACCACCGTCTGGCCGAGCACGCCAAAGACATCGAAGCTGAACGCTCCTTCGACAGAATCGGGAACGAGAATCCACGGCGGAATCAGCGGTGAGACGTTGGTGATGGTCTCAACGAACCAGCCGGAGGAATTGCCCAGACCGCCCGAGGCGTAACCCCGGGCGCGGATGAAAGAATTGACCGGCAGTGCGAGATCGCCGAGTTGCCAGCCGTTCGATGACGTGGTTCCCGCGCCAAGTGTCGTCCAGTTTTGATTGTCCGGGGATGTCTCGAACGTCGTGCGCCAAAAGACCGGACTGCTGCCACCTTGCTGCCAGGTCACCGTCGCGCCGTCGTAATCCAGCGATTGCGTCGCAGGATCGGTGGCGACGAGGCGACCGATGTTCGTGCGGGCCAGACCACCAAGTACCGTCATTGGGGCTTGTGGACGGCCACCACCTACAAGAATCCCCCCGTCGGTTTGAATCGCGAGGGCATTGACCGGGTTGTTCGCGCCGGGGTTAAAAGTCGTATCCACCGAGCCATCCGCGTTCAGTCGTGCTAAACGATTGCGTGTCAGCCCGCCTACGTTTGTGAAACTGCCGCCCAGAACAATCCTGCCATCGGCCTGCAATGCCAGTGTGCTGACGGTGCTGCTGACGTTCGGATTGAAGTTCGTGTCCAACGTGCCGTCGGCGTTGAGCCGCGCAAGACGGTTGCGGTGGGTGCCGCCGATGGATGTGAAGTCGCCGCCTAGAAGGATCCTTCCGTCCGGTTGCACAGCGATCGTGTTGACCGAACCGTTTGCATTTGGGTTGAAACTCCCGTCCAGAGTTCCGTTGGTGTTGAAGCGGGCGATGCGGTTAAGGTTCGACGCATTGACCGTAGTAAACGAGCCGCCGATAAGCAATTTGCCATCCGGCTGCAATGCGAGCGTTGCAGGCAAGTTGCCCACATTGGCCACAAAGTTAGTATCAAAAGCACCGTCTGGTAACAGGCGCGCGAGATTTTGCACGGCAGGACTGCTGAAAGTAAATCTGCCGCCAGTCCAGATTGTGCCGTCGTGATTCAGCACAACGGAAGAGACAGATCGTGTCACCCCGACAATCGCGTTTGAAAAGCTCATGTCCCATAAACCGTCGCCATTCAAGCGCCACAAATTTTGATAAAGCCCGCGGTTTTCATTAAGCCAGATACCGGTGACGAGGATTTTG
>DAOLDN010000215.1:0-6540 GCA_035327385.1 Verrucomicrobiota bacterium
CGGGAAAGCTCTATCACATCGGTCTGGTCTGGCTGAAAGAGCCGGGCAATGCCGAACAGCGGCAGCAGATCATCGCAGCGGCGCATGCGTTTGCCCGAGAGATTCCTGAGGTGCAATTCCTCTCTGTCGGCCAGTCGCCGCCGTCGTCGAGTCCGTACGTGGACGATTCATTCGATGTCTGCGTGGTGATGCGATTTGCCGACAAGGTAGCCATGGAGCGATACAACCAGCATCCCGTTCACCAGAAAGCGGCGCATGAAGCATTCCTGCCGTTGTCGAAGAAGATTTTGTTCTACGACTTCATCTCCGAGTGAGCCATGAAAGACAAACTACCCAAGCCGGTTGAAACCTACGTTCGCGCGATCAACGATCGCAACCCTGCTGCATTTGAATCCGCGTTCGCCACGGATGCCGTTGTGAAGGACATCGGACGGGAGATTCGCGGCCTCACAGCCATCAGCGATTGGGCGAGGAACGAAATCTTCGCGGTCAATGTCACGATGGAACTCCTGCACGTGGCCGGGCGCGATGGTCAGACGGTCATCACCGCAAAAATTGATGGCACGTTCGACCGCACAGGGCTGCCGGATCCGCTCGTGATGGAGCATCAGATCACCACCGCTGGCGACAATATCATCGCCCTCACCTGCAAATTATCGGAACACCAAGTCTCCTGACATAGGGCTGTCAGTGGCGGGGTTTAGGGTGCTGTCTCGTAGCTGCGGCGAAGGTCGTCGCAGCGCACCACAGAACAACAACGAAATACTATGAGCAAAGCCATCAAACAAAACGCGGTGAACTGGTTTGAATTGTACGTCAGCGACTTCGAGCGCGCGAAGAAGTTCTACGAAGCGACGCTGCAAACGACCCTGGCTGAATCGAAAATGGAGGGTTGCCGCATGGGCATCTTTCCCTTCAACGAGAAAGACGGCATCGGCGGCGCCATCACAAAGATGGACTGCATGTCGCCTGGCGGAAGCGGCACCATGGTCTATCTGAACGTGGAAGGTGATCTCGACGGCGTGTTGAAACGCACGCCCACAAACGGAGGCGAAGTCATAAAATCCCGGCTGGGCATTGGCGAGCATGGTTTCATCGGCGTCATCAAGGACACCGAGGGAAACATGGTCGGCCTCCACAGCATGGTGTGAGTCCGCAGGCGGGTGCACAGGATGCAGGATTGCACGACGGGATGCCGTTTGGTTTTCTGCCGTGGCAGACGCCGATAACCTGCCCTGTGCACACGCCGGCATTTCGGTTTGGTTGCGAGAATACGTTATGGCCTACGACGAACAACTGGCGGAACGCGTGCGGAGTTTCTTCAAACGCCGCAAAGTGGCGTTCGCGGAAAAGCGCATGATGGGCGGGTTGTGTTTTCTGGTGAACGAAAAGATGTGCGTCGGTGTGGAGAAGGAGCGATTGATGGTGCGGCTCGATCCGGATGTTTACGACACTGCGTTGCAACGCAAAGGTTGTGTGCCGATGGATTTCACCGGACGCCCGATGCGCGGTTTTGTTTTCGTCAACGAACGTGGCTATGCGGCAACACAGGACTTGAACCACTGGCTCGACCTTGCGCTGGAATTCAATCCCAAGGCGAAGTCCTCGAGAAAGCGCCGATGAACACGGCCTCAAACCCAGTTGCGGACGCGGCATCGCCCACGGGAGAAATCTCGCAACTGACGGATCATCTCTTCCGTCACGAAGCGGGCAAACTGGTTTCCGTGCTGACGGGCATCTTCGGCATCGAACGGTTGCAACTGGCCGAAGACGTGGTGCAGGAAGCACTGGTGCGCGCGCTGCAAACGTGGCCGTATTATGGCGTGCCCAAAAATCCTGCGGCGTGGCTGACACAAACTGCCAAGAACCTCGCGCTGGACACCATCCGCCGCGAGAAGACATTTCACGAGAAACAGCCGCAGATCATCGCGCTCATCGAACAGCGTGGTGGCGACAGTGAAACGGACGAGTCGCCGAGGTTTGAAGGCGAGATCCGGGACGACCGTTTGCGGATGATGTTCGTTTGCTGTCATCCTCTCATTTCGCAGGAGGACCAGGTTGCGCTGGCGCTCAAGACGCTTTGCGGATTCAGTCCGGCGGAGATCGCGAGCGCTTTTCTCACCAGCGAGGCAGCCATCGCCAAACGTCTCACGCGCGCCAAGCAGCGGATTCGCGACGCGGACATCGCCTTTGAGATTCCGGAAGGCGACGAACTTGCGCGCCGTCTGGACGCTGTCTTGCGATCTCTTTACCTGCTGTTCAACGAGGGTTACAAGGCGTCCAGCGGAGCGTCATTGATCCGTGAGGACCTTTGTCGCGAAGCCATCCGTCTGACGGCGGCGCTGGCGGAACATCCCGCCGGGAACCGCCCGAGGACGCATGCGTTGCTGGCGTTGATGTTGTTGAATGCGGCACGCACGCGGTCACGAGTGGACAACGACGGAAATCTGCTGCGTCTCCAGGAACAGGACCGGTCACTCTGGGAACAGCCGATGATTGCGCGCGGTCTGTTCCATCTGGCGCAGTCCGCCGCAGGCTACGAGATCAGCGAATACCATCTGCAAGCCGGCATTGCGGCGTGTCATTGCGCGGCGAGGGATTACGCCTGCACCGACTGGGAGCAGATTCTTGGATTGTATGATCGGCTGGTGGAATTCGACGATTCGCCGGTGGTGGCGTTGAATCGCGCCGTGGCAATCGCCGAAGTGCGCGGACCGCAGGCCGGAATCGAGGCCGTGAACGCGATTCGAAATCTGCAATCATTGGAGTCGTATTATCTGCTGCACGCGGTGCTGGGGGAATTCGAGTCGCGCCTCGGTCATTCGCGCGCCGCCGTCGCGCATTTCCGCAGGTCATTGCAACTGGCGGAGATCAAGTCCGAGCAGGCGTTCCTGTCCAAACGCCTTCACGCCTGCGAAAGTCTCGCGGGATAACAGGTTGCGGCGAGCGAAAGTTTCTTTGAATATCTTCGTCACTGGCCGGTTCATTGTCGTGAAGGGAATTTATGGACGAACAACGAGCCATCGAATTGTGTGTGAAACATCGGGATCCGGTGGGATTCGAGTTTCTGGTGCAGCAACATCGCCGCGAGGCGTTTTTCCACGCGTTCACGCTGCTGGGCAACCAGGACGACGCGATGGACGCGTGTCAGGACGCGTTTGCGAGGGCGTTCAATTCCATCACGCAGGTCCGCGCGCTGCCGCGGTTTTACCCGTGGTTCTACTGCATCCTGCGCAATCACTGCCTCAACCTGCTGGCGCGACGACAGACCTCCGACCGTTACCGCACCGCACAGCAGACCGACCCCGCGCGAGGAATTGACACCGGCAACCCTGCCGGACTGCTCGAAGCGCACGAGGAAAAACAACAGGTGCATCGGGCGATGGATGCATTGAGCGCTGAACACCGGGAAATCCTCGCCATGAAATACATCCAAGGCCATCGCTATGACGAGATCGCCGCGATTCTCGACATCCCTCGCGGCACAGTCATGAGCCGGCTCTATCACGCGCGCCTCGCACTGCGCGAGGCCTACCTGCAACTCGACCGGGCCAACACCCGGTCAACATGGGAGAAAACGACATGAAGCACTGTGAACCTTTCAAAGGATTGCTGGTGGGTTTGCTGGACGGCGAACTGACGCCGGACGAAACGCGCCAGATCAACGAACATCTCACCCGTTGCGCCTCGTGCCGCGCGGAATACGAACAACTGCGCGAAACCACGGGAAAGCTCGAAGCCATCTCATTCCGCGAACCTGACGACGTGATGCTCGCCCGCATGTGGCGCAGCCCTTACAGCCGGATGGCGCGCAACACGTCGCTCGTGCTCATCATCGGCGGCTACGCCGGGCTTATGGGCTATGGATTGTTTGAATTCTTCACCAGCGGCACCAAGGAATTACCGGCGAAGACGGGTCTCGCCGCGATTGTTCTGGGATTCCTGATCCTGCTGGTGCAGTTGATCCGCGAACGAATCAGAACCTACAAAACCGACCCCTACAAGGAGATTGAAAGATGATCATCACCACCACGGACACCATCCAGGGCAAACGCATCGTCCGAACGCTGGGCCTGGTGCGCGGCAACACCATCCGCGCGCGTCACATCGGCAGGGACATCCTCGCGCTGCTGCGCAACATCATCGGCGGCGAGATTTACGATTACACCAAACTGATGGCCGAGGCCCGCGAACAATCGCTGGACCGGATGCGCGACGAAGCCGAACGGCTCGGCGGCAACGCCGTTGTGCAGGCGCGCTTTGCGACGTCCGTGCTGATGGGCGGCGCTGCGGAATTGCTCGCCTACGGCACGGCGGTCGTTGTTGAGGACGAATGAGTAACGACACGAATCACTTTCCCATTACAGTCGTCCGGATCAGCGCCAGCATGATTTATAGGAGTGTTTTGAACTGACGCTGCGGGGCGATTTTACAGCTCGTTCAATCCATCAACGGAATTGGTAGAACGATTCAGTCAGTTGCGTTTTTCTTGATCGCAATTAGATTGCCCCGAAGCTTTTTCCGCTTCGACGTTTCATGAATCCAACAGGCATCATCCATTGGTGCTTTCGATGGCCGGGCTTCCGATTGCTGTTGATCCCGGTCATGATGTTCGCCACCGGTTGCGGCACGCTCCAAAATGGGCGCGGCTGGGGAGAGGACGCCATTTACCCGGTGAAATGGGAACGGGTGAAGCAGGCCGCGAAGAACGCTGTGCTGGACCCCGTTACATGGATCTCCGCCGGCGGCGCGGCGATATTCGCGATTGACGACTTCGACGAGAAAACCTCCAACTGGGCGACGAAGCACACGCCGGTTTTTGGGTCCGAAAGCCGCGCGGCCGACATGGGCGAAGACCTCGTCAACGTGATTCAAGCCGGCACGGTGGCCACATGGCTGGCAACCCCCAGCGGAAAGGAGTTTCCCGAATGGGCATGGTACAAGACAAAAGGAGGTCTCGTTGAGTTCGGAGCGATCGAAGCCGTGAGCGCGCTGACCAGTTTCGGCAAGGACACCACAGGCAGAACGCGGCCCGATGGCAAGGATGATCGCAGCTTCCCATCGGCGGACACTTCAAAAGCTTTTGCCAGCGCAAGGTTGTCCAATAGAAATCTGGATTCCATTGACATGTCCCCGTGGGTGCGGACCTCGCTCAAAGCCGCCAATCTCGTGCTGGCCAGTGGCACGGCCTGGTCGCGCGTCGAGGGCAACAGGCATTATCCTAGCGACGTTCTCGTCGGGGCCGCCCTCGGAAACATGGTGACGATTTTCATCCATGACGCCTTCATGAATCTCCCGGATGGAAAGGAAAGCGACTTCAGCTTCTACATCGAACCCTCCCCAAGTCACATCATCGGCGGCGTGTCCTGGGAATTCTGATTCAATACTGCTGTGTGGATTCGTTCTCAGTGATCGTCTTCTGGAACTGGTCGCCGGTGAGTTCCACCTTGAATCGAACGTCGTCCGCATCAAGTGCCCTGGCCACGACGCGCCACACGATTTCAGTCTTTGGTGCGAGCGACGGAATGGCTTCCATCGTCACCGCCTTTTCCTCTGCGGTCACAAGGCTCGCGCCGTCGCCCGAGACGAACTGTTGGCTGTCCGCCAGCCTGCACACCAACTTCACGTTCGTGATCGGGGCCGTGCCCTGATTCAGCACGCGGACTTCGTAGATGACTTCTTCACCCACTTGAACGGGGTCCTCGATGTCCACCACTTCCAGCAGAATGGCCGGCACACCAACGACGGTCGTTTGACAGACGGTCTGCACCGGATTGGACCGCGCTCCACGGGCGACTCCCGAAAGCGACGCCGCGCCCGGCTGTCTGACAGCGAGCGTGGCGCAAACCTGCCGCGAACCGCCCGGCGCAAGCTCGCCGATGTTCCACGTCACGGCCCCGTCCGCAATCGCGCCATCATCGGACGCGCCGGTCGCCACCGCGCCCGCCGGCACGGCCAGTGAAACGACAGCCGCCGGCTCGGGTCCATCGCCAATGTTCCGGGCCGTGAGACAGAGTTGCAGCGGACGGCCCGCGATGACTTCGCCCGGCGCGGAACATTCGATCAGCAGGGCGGGTTTCGTTTCCTTGCCGAGGTCTTCGAGGAAGAAATTGCTGCAAGCCTTGGGCGTGACGCAGCGGTAGTTGCGTCCGTTGGAGCTGAACGTGAACGCATAAGCCGGCGCGGGTTCTCTGCCCGCCCATTCCACGTTGCGAAGGCAGATTGGCCTGCCGTTCTTTCGCGACGACATGAACGGCATCACGCTGCCCACCGGGATGGGCGCTTCCACGATTTCGTTCGTCGCCGCCGCGCCGAACATGTCGTTGATGTCGCCCGTCCAGCCCCATTGCCGGAGGATTTCTGCGAAGTCCGGCCTCAGTTTTTCATCGCGGAAACGCGAGCGCAGGTCATCCGTTGTGTAAAGCGGCGGCGCAAATCGCGTGGCGGGATTGCCCAGGCGCGTGGCGCGGTGATACTCGGTCTGTGCGTTCTGGGCGGGTGCGGTCAGGACAAGAGTCAATCCCGTCGCGAGGCAAAGCA
>DAOLDN010000216.1:0-6511 GCA_035327385.1 Verrucomicrobiota bacterium
GATGCAAACCGCTCGATGGTGTGAACGTCTGGGCCGTGATCGCCGGGAACAAACCGTCGCCGCGCACTGAAATCATTTACAACGTCGAACCTTTCCGCGGCGCCGTGCGTGAAGGCGATTGGAAACTGATCTGGCGCACGCTCATTCCTACGAGCGTTGACCTCTACAACCTCGCCGAAGATCCCTCTGAGAAAAACAACGTCGCTGCCACGCATCCCGACAAAGTCGCCGCGATGCAAGATCGCCTCAACGCGCTGGGCAGGGAATCCACCAAACCGCTCGCGCTGGAGTATCTCGCCGGCGTGGGCATGGCACACGGCAAGCCCATCATTGGATCCGAGGAGGGCCAACCCCAGGCCTTGATTGGCAGTGGTGGACACTCCATCACCGACCCGGGTTTCGGCGCTGATACAGGCGAACATCCCTGATGCTTCACAGAGACGCTTGAGTTTGTTCCGCGGAATCCAGGGCGCAATTGGAGCGATTGCAGCGGATGCACGACGGCGGGACGCTTCCGTCTCCCGTCGCCGTCATTTCAGACCGTTTATGAAACCCGGCTCTTTGCCGAACGAAGCCATCTGAGGCCGGACAAAGAATCTCGCCGGGCAGAAGTATTCCGATTTTGATTTCGTGAGGGCGACTGCTTGCACTGTCACCAGATGAAGCACGTCCGTACGCGGTGGAACGATCACCTCCGTGAACCGGACTGTTGAATTTGGAGCGAAGACTGCTAGTGTTGAACGTCGCGCTTGTTCAAAGGGACAGCAGCGCATAGAGGAAAACGAATTCTCAACCGGCATGAAAGCAAAAATAAAAACACACCCAACCGGGGCGATGGCCTGCGCCGTCGCCGTAACCCTGTTCACACACAGCGCCCTGGCACAGTCCGGCGCCCAAATCCCATCGTCCCTGGTGACGCCGGACAAGGTCGAGTCGCGAATCGGCAAACTGGAATTCAAGGATGGCCAGCCCACGAGGGAAACCCTCGACAAGGTTTATGAACACCTGGACTTCTCACATGCGGTCCGCGCGTTTTCGGATACGCTGCAAGGTGTCAGTATCCACGCAATCCGCAAGGGGCTAAAAGACATTGGCGTGAAGGACAACGAGGTCATTGTTTTCTCAGATCTCATGGATGCCAGGTCGCTATTCCTCACGGCCAACGCCGACACGGTTTACATCATAGGCGGCCTGGATTTGACGAAAGGACCCATGGTGGTCGAAGTGCCGCCCGGAGTCCTCGGCACGGTGCAGGATGCCTGGTTTCGCTGGGTGATCGACGTCGGCCTGCCCGGCCCGGACCGTGGCGAAGGAGGCAAGTACCTGATCGTGCCGCCTGGCTACGAGGGGACGTTGCCCGAAGGCGAATTCAACGTCGCACACTCCAGGACCCTCCACGGAGTCTGGTTCGCCCGTGCGTTCCTTGAGAACAACAACGATCCCAAGCCGGTGGTCGAACGGATCAAGAAGTTCACCAAGGTTTATCCCTACACTCCGGGCGGAGTCGGGACACCGATCGCCGAATTTCTCGCGGGCAAGGCACGGCTCGCTCCCCTCAAGTCGCCGCCACCAACCGTGTTCCATGAAGGCAGTGGCAAAGTGATGAACACCATCCCGCCGAACGATTGGACGTTTTACGAGATGCTGAACGAGGTCGTGCAGCAGGAACCGGCCACATCGCTTGATCCGGAATTGATGGGGCCGATCGCCGCTATTGGAATCGTGAAGGGCAAGCCGTTCGCGCCGGATGCGCGCATGAAGAAGATTCTGACGGAAGCGCTGGCGGTCGCCAACGCGACTTCACGCAGCCTGTTCATGAATCCGCGCGATCGGTCATGGTACTATTACGCCGATGCGAGCTGGCAGAACATGCTGTTTGCCACCGGCCACGAATTCGAGACGCCAATCCCGCTGATCACGCCGGAGGGAGTCAAACCCTTTCCCACAACGGGCTACCGCCAGTTGGATGCGCGTGAGGCTTTTTTCTATGGTGTCACTGGTATCACACCGGCGATGGCGATGAGGCTGCCGGGCATTGGCTCGACCTATCTGTGGACCATGGTGGACGCCGACAATAAATACTTCGACGGCGACAAGACCTACAAGGTCACGCTGCCCAAGGGCATTCCCGCCGAAAAATTCTGGTCGTTCACGTTGTACGACACGATGACCCGGTCGATGCTCGACACGCCGCAGCGCTATCCGCGTGCCGGCAGTCAGAGCTACCCGTCGCCAGCCGCCAAGGCAAATCCTGACGGTTCGACAACGGTGTACTTCGGGCCGCAGCAACCGGCCGGCGTTGATCGTGGCAACTGGATCCAGACCGTTCCCGGCAAAGGTTTCTTCCCTTGCCTGCGCCTCTACAGTCCGCTCGAACCGTTCTTCACCAAGGAATGGCGACCGACCGAGGTAGAACTGGTGAAGTAATTCAACTCGATGCAGGTTCTCACGGGCCGCTCTCACAAGGAGCGGCCCTTTTGACTTTTTCCTGATGCGCGGGTGTTCTACGCTCGCCTCATGGGCATCATCGAGTGTCAGCAGAAGGAAAGAATGGGTGAGCGTCGCTGGCCCATGTCGGTAGCGGTACTCGTGGCGATGGTGCTCCAATACGTTGCTCCGGAGGCGGGCCGGTTGACACCACGGTGGTTCATTCCGGCGTTTGAACTGGTGCTGCTCGTGATCCTTGTCGCGAGCGATCCCGGACGGATCGACAAACGCTCCCGCGCGCTCAGAGCCATCACCATCTTCCTGATCGGCATCATGACGGTCGCGACGCTGGCCGGCGTGACGGTGCTCATGGCGGACATTTTGTGGAACATCAAGGGCGCGTCCAGCGCCGCAGCGTTGTTCGGGCGCGGAGCGGCCTTGTGGGTGACGAACATCATCGTGTTCAGTCTCTGGTTCTGGCAATTCGACAGGGGCGGGCCCGTTGAACGCGCCACGCGCTCGCAGACACCTCCGAGTTTTGTGTTTCCGGAGATGGCGTATTCAGAGCACGCGCGAAGGGACTGGATGCCGGCGTATCCGGATTATCTGTATCTCGCGTTCACCAACGCCACCGCGTTCAGCCCCGCCGACACTCTTCCGGTGCGGACCTGGGCCAAGATGTTGATGCTGGTCGAGTCGTTCATCTCGCTGGTCACGGCGGTCATCGTCATCGCGCGCGCCATCGGTGTCATACCGGGTTGAATCGCGGGTGTGCGTTGATGAAATGGCGCGGTGAGCGTCTTCGCCGTCAAGCCGCCGATCTGCTTGCGACGATTCCCGCCGCTTCACGCGTCTCTTTCACGACGATCTGGATGAAGTGCAGTTTCCTGAGCACGGGACGTGACATGACGAACGGATAAAAATCGGGCTGACCCATGCTTCGCGCCAGTTCGTTCAGCACGGTCGTCAATTGCACCCACGAATTGATGAGCAGGACCACCCTTTGCGCGTCCGGCGCTTCGGGATCGTAAAGGTCCTGGACCGAGAACGGTTCCACCGCCGCTTCCACGTCTTCCCCGCGCAAACCGAATCCCAGCGCGGTGTCGAGGCTGTCCACCACGTGCAGATAATGCGCCCAGCACTCGGCCCAGTCCTCCCACGGATGCACCGAGGCGTAGGAACTGATGTGCCGGTCGGCCCAGTCCGGCGGCGGGCCTTGGTCGTAATTGCGTTTCAATGCCGCCGCGTAATCCTCCCGTTCATCGCCGAACAGCGCGCGGAACTTCTCGTGCCACGGCGTTCCCGCCACCAACCGGTCCCAATAATAATGCCCGATCTCGTGGCGCAGATGTCCGAGCAGCGTGCGATAAGGTTCGTGCAGTTGCTGCCGGATCTTTTCGCGCTGCGCGTCGTCCGCCTCTTCAATGTTCAAGGTGATGAGTCCGTTGCCGTGACTGGTGAGGACGCGAGGGCCGTCCTTGGGCGAGCGCAGAAAATCGAACATCACGCCGCGTTCCGGGTCTTCGTTGAGCCTGGATTTCACCGGCAGTCCGAGGCCGAGCAACTGCGCCACGAGCCGGCGTTTGGCGTTCTCCACCACGCGCCACCAGCGGGCGTTGTCCTTGTCTGCCAGATCGGGAATGGTGCGGTTGAGCCGGCAGGCGCGGCAGAGCGTCTCGGTTTCGTTCGCGGGCACAAGCCAGTTGCAGCCCGCCGGCGAGTCGAAGTTTGTGCACCGCCGCAATAATGTGCCGTCCTCCTGTCCGTGCACTTTCCAGGAGTTGGCGTCCGGACCGGCATCCAGCGCGACAATCTTTGCCCGTTCAGGCTCGTAGCCCAGCGGAGATTTGCAGCCGAGGCAAAGGCTGTTGCGGAAAAACACGGGGCGACCGCACCGGCAGCGATACGAATGGCCGCGGCCGGAGGGTTCGTCAATCCGCCACGCCTCTGTGAGCCGTCTGGTGATGTTCTCGAAAACTGTATTCATGATCCGGTCAACGATGTTCGCGTCATCGTTGCCATCCGGCCGGCTCATGAAAAGAAGTTTCTCGCCGACGCCTGGGCGCTGGTGATTGGCTATTGATGAGGGAAGGTGTTTGCTTGCATTTCAACAGCCCGCTCAATTTCGGCATTGACCCGGCACGGCAGGCGCGGTTCAGTGTCGGTGGCGGGGGTGAAGTTCAGGGGGCCGCAAATCGAAATGTCCGTTCAACAAACTACAATTGGAGAGTCAAATCATGAAAACGCTTCTCAGCTTTGGCAGGATTTCATCCCTTGGACTGTGTGTGGTTGCGACGCTGCTGGCCACCGGCTGTGCCTCCACCAAGGTCACCAATCAACAACCCGTCAGCTACGGCAAGTTGCCGCGACCGGGCCAGGTCTGGGTTTATCCGTTCGTTGCATCGGGCCAGGACCTGCCGTCGGAATCCGCACTTGCGGGAAATCAGGAACTGGACACCACGCCGCCATCCGCCGAGGACGTTGCCTTGGGACAGAAGCTTGGAAGCGAGGTCGCGGCGCACCTGGTTCAGGACATTCAAGACATGGGAATGCCTGCGATGGTGGGCTCGCCTGCGACAAAGCCGGCGGTCAATGACATCGTGCTGCACGGTTACTTCATCTCCATCAAGCAAGGCAGCGGCGCCAAACGATTCCTCGTCGGTTTCGGTTCAGGATCGTCGGAACTGAAGACCGTGATGGAAGGTTTCCAGATGACGCCGACCGGCCTTCGCAAACTGGGCCAGGGCGAAGTCAGTGCCGAAGGATCGAAAGGACCGGGTGCGGCAGTGGGAGTCGGCACATTCCTGCTTACGCACAATCCCGCGGGACTGATCATCAGCAGCGGACTGAAGGTCTATGGCGAAGCCAGCGGCAGGAGCAAGGTGGAAGGTCGCGCCGATGCGACCGCAAAGGAAATCGCGAAAGTTCTGAAGGTACGCTTCCAGGAGCAGGGCTGGATTCCTGCCGATTGACATGAGGAGCACGATCCGGTAGCAAACCCAAGTTCCGCGCCGGCATGTCTTTCAGGAATGAAGGCCGCCTGCAAAGCGGCGGCGGACGGATTGACTGTCATTACCTCACGACGCTGCGCAAGTTACACAAGCCGGTTGGAATGTGCGTTGTTGCGAGCGCCAATGGCATCCGGGTCTCATGAATTGGATTACATTCCTCTGGTCCGCCGCGGCAGGCGCGTGCCTGACGTTGGGCGTGGTGCATTTGCTTGTGTGGTGCTGGAACCGTTCGCAGCGGGCGAACCTCTGGTTTTCAGGACTGGCGCTTTCAGTGGCGATGGTTGCTGTCATTGAATGCAGGATCATGCGGGCGGGCACACCACAGGAGTTTCTCTCACTGCATCGTTGGGGACACGTTTTCTTCTTTTTCACGATCCTTTGTATCGTGGGTTTCGTGCAAACCTACCTTCGTACGGGACGACAATGGCTGGCGAGGACGTTGTTGGCCGTGCGTGCGGTGATTCTGTTGCTCGCCTTTGTCCCCGGGCCGACGTTCAATTTTCGCGAGGTCACGGCCATGGAAACGTTCCAGTTTCTGGGCCAGACGCTCACCTCGCCCCGCGGTGTGCCGACGCCATGGGAACACCTCGGGAATCTGAGCGGACTGTTGCTGGTGTGGTTTGTGGTGGATGCGGCCGTCCGACTCTGGCGCAAGGGCAACAGACGCGAGCGGCAACGCGCGGCGGCGGTGGCCTCCGGCGTGGTGATGTTCGTCGTGTCCTGTGCCGTCAACGGTCTTTTGATTCATCACACCGGAGCGCAGGTGCCGTATTTCATCACGCTTTCCTTCCTGTTCATCGTGGGAGCGATGGGATTTGAATTGAGCCGTGATCTGATGCAGGCGGCGCGCATGGCGGAGGAGTTGAAGGGGAACGCCGAGAGCATGAATCTGGCGGCGGACGCGGCCCGGATGGCGATGTGGCGTTGGGATGTGCCGCCCGATTCGATCTGGGTCAGCCCGCACGGCCGGGGACTGTACGGCATCGGGCCGGACGAACCACTGAAACTGCAACGATTCCTGGAGGCGTTGCACGCGGATGATCGCGAGCCGACGAGGCTGGCGGTGCAGCGGG
>DAOLDN010000217.1:0-6480 GCA_035327385.1 Verrucomicrobiota bacterium
TCAAGATCGCCGGCGAACTGCTGCCCACGGTCTTTCACGTCACGGCGCGAACGGTTGCCACGCACGCGTTGTCCATCTTCGGTGACCATAGCGACATCATGGCTTGTCGTTCCACTGGCTGGGGAATGTTGGGCGCGGCGTCCGTGCAGGAAACGATGGATTTCGCCCTCATCTCGCAGGCGGCGGCATTGAGGTCGCGCCTGCCGTTCGTGCATTTCTTCGACGGTTTCCGCACGTCGCACGAAGTGCAGAAGATCGAGGTGCTGGGCGAGGATGTTTTGCGTGCGTTGATTGACGACAAACTGGTCGCCGAATTGCGCGCGCGCGCGATGACTCCGGACAAGCCCGTGTTGCGCGGAACGGCGCAGAATCCCGACGCGTTCTTCCAGGGTCGTGAAGCCGCGAATCCCATTTACGCCGCGTGCCCGGACATCGTGCAGAAGGTGATGGATGAATTCGCCGCGCAAACGGGCCGGAAATACACGTTGTTCGATTATCACGGCTCACCCACGGCGGAGCGCGTTGTGGTGTTGATGGGGTCGGGTTGTGAGGCCGCACATGAAGCCGTGGATTATCTGAATGCCAAAGGCGAGAACATCGGAATCATCAAGGTGCGATTGTATCGCCCGTTCGACGGCAAACGTTTTGTCGAAGCGCTGCCGCAATCCGTCCGCTCCATCGCCGTGCTCGACCGCACGAAAGAACCCGGCGCGACGGGCGAGCCGCTGTATCAGGATTGCGTCGCCGCCATCCTCGAATCCATGACCAACGGCAGCGCGCGGCTGAAGATCATGCCAAAGGTCGTCACGGGCCGTTACGGATTGTCTTCCAAGGAATTCACTCCGGCGATGGTCAAGGCGGTGTTCGACAACCTCAAATCCGCCACTCCGAAGAACCATTTCACAGTCGGCATCAACGACGACGTCTCACACACAAGCCTGCCCGTGGACGCGAATTTCTCCACGGAACCGGACGAAGTCATCCGCGCGTTGTTCTACGGACTGGGCGCGGACGGCACGGTGGGCGCGAACAAAAATTCCATCAAGATCATCGGCGAAGGCACGGACAATTATTCACAGGGCTATTTCGTCTATGACTCGAAGAAGTCCGGTTCGATGACCGTGTCGCATCTGCGTTTCGGGCCGAAACCGATCCGTTCGACGTATCTCATCTCCAGCGCGAATTTCGTCGCGTGCCATCAACCCGCGTTCCTCGACCGCTACGACATGCTGCGACCGCTGGTGACCGGCGGAACATTCCTGCTCAACACGCCGCATCCCACCGATCAGGTCTGGGCGAAACTGCCGACGCCGGTCCAGGAATCGTTGAAGGCCAAGAAGGCGAAGTTTTACGTGATTGACGCCACCAACGTGGCGCGCAACAGCGGCATGGGCGGCCGCATCAACACCATCATGCAGGTCTGTTTCTTCGCATTGTCCGGCGTGCTGTCGCGCGAGGACGCCATCGGCGCTATCAAGAATTCCATCAAGAAAACCTACGGCAAAAAGGGCGAGGAAGTCGTCCAGATGAATCTCAAGGCCGTGGACCACACACTGGAACATCTGCACGAAGTTCCCGTGAAGGACCTCAAGGTCAACGGCGCGGGCCAGTTGCTGCCGCCGATCACTCCCAACGCGCCGCGTTTCGTCCAGGACGTTCTCGGCAAACTCGCTGCGGGCAACGGCGATGAACTGCCCGTCAGCGCGTTTCCCAACGACGGCACGTTTCCCACCGCCACCGCGCAATACGAGAAACGCAATCTCGCCATCGAGATTCCTGTCTGGGACGAGGCGGTTTGCATCCAATGTCTCAAATGCGTCGCCATCTGCCCACATGCGACGATCCGCGCCAAGGTTTATGACGAAACCGATCTGAAGGACGCGCCAGCCACGTTCAAGTCCACCAACTCGCGATTGCCGGAGTTCAAGGGACAGAAATTCACGTTGCAGGTCGCCGCCGAGGATTGCACGGGCTGCGGCATCTGCGTGGACGTTTGTCCCGCGCGCAACAAGACCGAGACAAAACTCAAAGCCATCAACATGCGTCCCCAAGCGCCGTTGCGCGACGCCGAGAGCGCGAACTGGGACTTCTTCCTGAAACTTCCCGAAGTGGATCGCCGCAAGATCAAATCCGGCACGTTGCGCCAGCAACAGTTGCTGCAACCGTTGTTTGAATTTTCCGGCGCGTGCGCCGGTTGCGGCGAGACGCCTTACATCAAGATGCTGACGCAGCTTTACGGCGACCGTCTCGTGATTGCCAATGCCACGGGCTGCTCGTCCATCTACGGCGGCAACCTGCCAACGACGCCTTACTGCAAGAACCTCCAAGGTCGCGGCCCGACGTGGTGCAATTCGCTGTTCGAGGACAACGCCGAATTCGGGCTGGGCTTTCGCGTGTCCATTGACAAGCAGCGTGAATTCGCGACGGAACTGGTGAAGAAACTCGCTCCGCACCTGGGCGACAATCTCATCACCAGCATCCTGCTTGCGGACCAGAGCGACGAGGCCGGCATTTTTGAACAACGCGAACGCGTGGCGGCTTTGAAGCAGAAACTTCAACAACTCGACACGAACGACGCCAAGCTGCTGCTGCCCATCGCCGACCAGCTCGTGAAGAAGAGCGTCTGGATCGTGGGCGGCGACGGCTGGGCCTACGACATCGGTTACGGCGGCCTCGATCACGTTCTGGCCAGCGGCCGCGACGTGAACGTGCTGGTGCTGGACACGGAGGTTTATTCCAACACAGGCGGCCAGATGAGCAAATCCACTCCGCGCGGCGCCATCGCCAAATTCGCCGCCGGTGGAAAACCTCTCGGCAAAAAAGACCTCGGCCTCATCGCGATGACTTACGGACACATTTACGTGGCGAGCGTGGCGATGGGAGCAAAAGACGAGCAGACGTTGAAGGCGTTCATCGAGGCGGAATCGTATCCCGGTCCGTCGTTGATCATCGCCTACAGCCATTGCATCGCGCACGGCATCGCACTGGACGCGGGCGTCGGCGCGCGGCAACAGAAGCTCGCTGTGGATTGCGGCCAGTGGCTGATGTATCGCTTCGACCCGCGTCGGGCCGAACGCGGCGAGAATCCGCTGCAACTGGATTCCGGAGCGGCGAAGACGAAGGTTCAGGAATACCTGATGTCCGAGAACCGTTTCAAGATGCTCACCAAGAGCAAACCGGACGACGCAAAGCAATTGTTCGCCCGCGCTCAGGCGGACGTGGACAGGCGCTTCAAGGCCTATCAATTCCTGAGCGGTCGCGACTTGAAACCGGCGGAAACTCCGGTGGCAAAACCCGCAACCAGTGTGGATCAACAACCGTGAAAAAACATCCAAGCACCAACCTCCAACATCCAGAGAAACATCAATCACCAAGCCTCAACAACGGTCGTGACCGGGATTGGAATTTGAAGTTTGGAGCTTCTCTGGTGCTTGGAGCTTGGAATTTGGAGCTTAACTGAGTCTGTATTATGAACCTCGAAACCACCTATCTCGGCCTCAAACTGCGCACACCGCTCGTCCCGTCGGCGTCGCCGTTGTCGGAGGAAATTGACGGCATCAAAAAAATGGAGGACGCCGGAGCGTCCGCCGTGGTGCTGTATTCGTTGTTCGAGGAACAACTGCGCATTGACCGGTTGGAACTCAACCAGAGCATGGACGCCGGAACGTTCAGCTTTCCCGAGGCGCTGACGTATTTTCCGGAGCCGGAGGAATTTCATCTCGGCCCGGAGGAATATCTCAAACACATCTCACGCGCCAAGGAAGCGGTGAAAATCCCCATCATCGCCAGCCTCAACGGTTCGACGACCGGCGGCTGGACGGAACACGCGCGATTGATGCAGCAGGCTGGAGCGGACGCTCTGGAGTTGAACATCTACTACATCCCAACGGACACGAACCTCACCTCGGCGCAGGTGGAACAAAACTACCTGGACATCCTCAAGGCGGTAAAATCCGTGGTGACCATTCCCGTCGCGGTGAAACTGAGCCCGTTCTTCACCAACTTCGCCAACATGGCCAAACGTCTCGACGAAGCGGGCGCAAACGGTCTTGTGATGTTCAACCGGTTTTATCAGCCGGACATTGACCTCGAATCGCTCGAAGTGAGGCCGAACATTTTGTTGAGCACACCGATGGCCATGCGCGTTCCGTTGCGCTGGATCGCCATCCTTCACGGACAACTGCGAGCCAGTCTCGCCGCCACCAGCGGCGTGCATCGCGCCAGCGACGTGTTGAAGATGCTCATGGCCGGAGCGGATGTGACGATGCTCTGCTCCGTGCTCATCCGCCACGGCATCCGCCAGATTAGCGTGATTGAACGCGACCTGGTGGCGTGGATGGAGGAACACGAATACGAGTCCGTGGCCCAACTCAAGGGAAGTCTCAGCCAGTTGCGCTGTCCCGCGCCCAGCGAATTCGAGCGCGCCCAATACATGCACGCCATCTCGAATTATCCGTTGCCGCCATTGATGCCGGTGTTCGGCAGGGCGGGGAATTGATTGACGGCTGTTGGCAGGCGCATCGCAAATCGGGAATGTGCCGACCCGGCGATGGTTCTATTGACCGCGACGGCAATTTGATGATCTCAATATCATCCAGATCACGACTGCGATTCCGAAGGAGAAAAGGACTTGCCAGTCTTCAGTTACAAACTTCTCCTGAATGAAAATCAGTCCTGTGATCGCTACGGTGGCCAGCAGTGCACGGCCCCAACCAATCGCTCCCGGTCTCAGTCGCCACGACAAATAGATGATCATCGGAAACGCGAACAATCCCATCGTCCATGGAGGAAGTTTCAACATTTGTGGAGCGCTCAGGCAGACAATGATGATCAGGGTTGCTGCCAACGACTCCAACAACCAAGAAACGATGGTTTTCATACCTGCGGTTTGACAGTTCCATTGCCGGACCCCGAAAGTCTTTGAGGCAACGGCGGCGGCTTGGCCGGATGAAACGCCGACACCAGTTTCGGGCGGGTCATGATGACCAGCAAGAAGACCGGGTATATGAGTCCGAAGAGAATACCCATGTCGCCGCTGATCTTTCCGCTGACGCCGCCCATCCTCACGGATCCTTTCTGATGTGTTGTGACATCGAACGTCGGAACGACGTGCCAGAGATGGTTTGCCGCGATGTGGCTCACGCCAATCACAATGGCAACGGCGGAGTATAGGATGGAAAGCCGTCTCCCCCATTCCTTGAATTTGAGCAGCCCGATTCCCGCCATAATCACCAATCCGGAAGACAGCAGCGCGAGCGGGACGTTCATCTGACTCGTGTTGGCGTAATCAATGGATTCTCGCATGGCTTTGAGCATGGGATGTTCCGTGTTTTCGAGGAACAGGAACATGGCGAGCATGCCGAGTGCGCCAAGGATTCCGAGAATTCCGAACGCGATGTTCAGGATACCAAAGATGGTGACGATCTGCGGTCGCTGCATGGCGCGAAAGGTTTCGCGCAGGTGTAGGCCGCGTCCGTTGGCAAGTCAAGCGGAACGGCGGGGACGGAAACAGGGAGCACACGCGCCTGGCTTGCCCGGTGAACGCCCTCGTTCACCGCCCCGGAAAGCGCCAGAGGACTGGCGCAGTCCAAGACGCTGTCGCGTTTTTCTTTGGTGATCTGCGTTGTGAGGTGTCTTGAAGTGCGGCGGCCCGCCGCTGTTGGAATCAGTGGCGTGAATCCGTGATCGGTCCAACATCCTGGTCGAGAACCAGCGAATATTCCGCGCTTCAGAACACTTCCGCCTTCAATCCCGAAATCTGACGAACGGATTGGGCGATATGCGAAAGCACCTTGAGCGGCAGATGTCCGCACTCGGGCCGTTTCATGGGGCGTGTGGCGGAGTAGATTTGCACCAGCTTGATCTGCGCGCCGGCTTCCTTCAATTCCTTGAGGCGATGCGCGTATTCCTCGATCTCGACCAGCGGCGGTTCATTGCCGTTGATGGCGGGGAAAAGACTCTGGATGACCACGGGCCTGCGTTTTGCGGTGAGCAGAATGTTCGACAGGATTTTGTCCAGCGAGATGCCCTTGGGCCGCGCGAGTGTGTTGAGATATTGCTCGGTGCCGCCGTCGAGTTTGGCCCAGATTTCATCGGACTTCGTCAAATGCGTCAGCCCTGACTGCACCTGCGGTTGGTCCAGGCCGGCGGCGTTGGTGAGGAGAACGATCTTGAAAAAAGGAAATTCGCCCAGCGCGCGAACGTGCACCACGGCCTCCACCGCTTCCGCAAAATTCGGCGCGAGCGTCGGCTCACCGTCCCCGCTCAATGCCACCTGACGCAGTTGCAGCAGTTCATCGGGAAGATGTTGATACCACGGACGCTCCCTCAACCGGCCTTGCGTGACGTCCAGCAATGTGCGCCGCAGCTCGGACGCCATCACCGACACGAGCAGTCGCGATTCCGGGGGCTTCGTTGTGCGATCCACTTCGCAATAGAGACAGTCGAAGTTGCACAGCTTGTCCGGGTTCATGTTGACGC
>DAOLDN010000218.1:0-6478 GCA_035327385.1 Verrucomicrobiota bacterium
CACTTACATTCTGGCCTGGCCGTCACTCGTGTGGGCGTTCAAGGGCACGCCAGTCGGAATGGCCGACTTCATTTCGAGCGTGGCGTCGCCTGCCATCGGGAGCATTGCGGCGCTTCTCGTTTGTCTTTGCATTCGCCCTTTGCTCGCGACGGGCGCGGAGAGTTTTCAATCGCTCGTGTTGGCAGCCGTGTTCGCCGCTTCCTACATGTCGGTCATGGCGATCATTCCCGAAGGTCGCCGAACCCTTTCCGGTGTGCGGGAACTGTTCCCGCGCACGGCGCGGGGTGCCGGATGAATCAAACTCGCTCCAACTCCTTGCCGCCAGTCGTTCCCTCGCGATGAACGCCGGACTCCACCTCTTGAAATCAAAGCTGAAGACCGCGTTCGAACGGACGTTCGGTGTCACCGTGTACCGCACTATGCCTCGAGGTGTGGATCCGCTTCACGACCTGGCACTGCTCGTTCCAGACTGGTCGCCGGTCACGATCTTCGATGTCGGCGCGAACATCGGCCAGTCCGCGATGGAATACGCAAAACGATTTCCCTCGGCCCGGATCTCCAGCTTTGAACCGGCGGCCGGCACATTCCGGCAACTGGAGCGCAACGTGAAGGCCTTTCCCAATGTCCGCTGTTTCCAAGTGGCGCTGGCCGCCGAATCCGGCGACGCCCTGCTGACACAGAACGATCGCAGCGATTTGAACCGGATCGTCCGACACGCGCCGGGCGACTTGCCGGCGGCGGGGTGCGAACGCGTGGTGAAGCGGACCTTGGATGCCTTCTGCGAGGAACTCCGCGTCCCAAGGATTCATTACCTCAAGATTGACACTGAGGGCGCGGACCTGGACGTGCTCCGGGGTGCGGAGCGGATGCTCGGCGACCAGCAGGTGGACGTCATCGAGGTCGAAGTGGGCATAGGACTGGACAACGATCGTCACGTGACGTTGCAGCCGATGCGCCAACATCTGGAGGCCCGTGGATACAGGGTCTTCGGATTTTACGAACAGGTCAACGAGTGGACGCGAAAACTGCCACACTTGAGGCGTGTGAACGTGGTGTTCATCTCCGGCCGTCTCGATCAACCGCCGACTCGCGCATGACCCGGCCCCTCGTCAGCATCATCATTCCGTGTTACAACGCGGAAAAATGGGTCGCCCAGGCCATTCAAAGCGCGCTCGACCAGACCTGGCCGAACAAGGAAGTCATCGTCATTGACGACGGCTCCACCGACACCAGCTTGCAGGTCATCAAATCATTCGGGGACAAAATCCGATGGGAAACCGGCGTCAATCGCGGAGGTTGTGCGGCAAGAAATCGGGGGCTGGAACTCGCGCGGGGCAACTATGTGAAGTTTCTCGACGCCGACGATTTGCTCGCATCCGAGTGTGTGGCGAGACAGGTGATTCTTTCGGAAAGTGTCCCCTCGAACGTGATCGTTTTTGGAAACAGTGGTGGGGTAATCGGCTTCGACAATTCGATTAACCCGGTAGTAAACGGTGCGCCGACAATCGAGGAAAGGGATGATCCTGTCGCTTATCTGCTGGCAAATATCATCGTTACACCCTGTGTACTTCACCGTACCGAATGGCTCAAAGCTGTGGGTGGCTTTCGCATCGGACTGAGAAAGGGACAGGAACAAGAACTTCATCTGAGGCTGGCGTTGGCTGGCGTGAAATTTCGCAAAGAGGAAGGGATCGTGTTCTATCACAGGTACCATACTGCGGGGCATCGAATAAGTGTTGCACATTCAATCACAAATGATCCGGACGCCAATTATGAAATACTCCGCCTGACTGAGGAACACCTGCGCAAAGCTCACAATGACAGTATTCCTTCAAACCTGAAGTTGCTGCTGGGTCGTTCCAGTTGGTCGCTCGGCAGGGAAATGATGAGGAGTGGGCATCAGGAATTTGCTGCCCGGTGTTTCCGCAAAGCTTTGGAACTGGGGCCAGGCACGGTAGTGGGATCAAGTCTTTACAGGGTTGTTGTCGCTTTGTTCGGCCCGATCCTTGCCGAGAAAGGATTCGAGGTCGTGAAGAAATGTTTGAGAAAGCTCGGTTTTGGCTGTTGAGCAGAACCCATGTTTTCAGTCGTCATTCCCACCTGTGATCGAAACGATTTGCTGGCGCTGTGCTTGGACAGGTTGTCCCCACGCAAGCAAACGCTGAACGAGAGTGATTATGAGGTTATTGTTACGGATGACGGATCAAACGGCATGTCGCGCGAGTTGGTGAGGAATCACTTCCCATGGGCCCGTTGGATTCGCGGCCCGCGCAAGGGTCCTGCTGCGAACAGAAACAACGGCGCAAAGCATGCGCACGCCGACTGGCTCGTCTTCACCGATGATGACTGTCTCCCGGGCAAAGATTTTCTCGCGGGCTATTTCCACGCAGTGAACAAGGGAGAGGCGGACGTGTTGGAGGGGAGGACTTCGCCATCATCCGTTCGACCGCGCGTGGACATGGAATGTCCCGCGAATGAAACCGGCGGTTACTTGTGGTCGTGCAACATGGCAATCCGAAAATCCGTCTTCGACGAACTTGGCGGTTTTGACGAGAACTTTCCCGGCCCGGCGATGGAAGACGTTGATTTTCGACTTCGGTTGCTGAAAGCCGGCAAAATCATTCGTTTTGTGCCTGAAGCGTTGGTGTTGCATCCATGGCGATTCCGGAAGGGCAAAGAGCATGTGAAGCTGGTCAATGCCAGCATCGTGTATTTCCTTCGCAAACATCCGGAGCAACGCGTGAACTTCACGTTCTCGTCCCTGGGAATGGCATTGATGAGAAGGCTTCTGTCCCATCTTCCCAAGTCTGCGCTGCAATGCAACGGACGTGGCTGGATCAACGAATCCTTCCATGTCACTCATTCGACTTGGATGCTTTATTTTGCGGTCAGGAGGAGTTCGCGATGATGACTCCGATTTCGCCACTGGGTAAAGCCTGCGGACGTTCGTGCGGGCTGGGCGTTCCTTCAAATCGCCCCGAAGCGCCTTCCATTATTTGAACGGACGGCTCCGCCCTTCGATCACCGGAAACCAATGCGCGTTCTACAAATCGTCCCCAGCCTGCCACCCTCCGTCAGTGGAGTTGGGGATTACGCCTCGGTTCTTGGCCGTGCCATGGAAGGAAAGTGCCAAATCGAGTCCGTTTTCGCGGTGGCAAATCCGCAACGCGAGTTCGTATCCAAAACCACTGACTCCCCGGTTCTGGCGCTGCGTCACTCACCCGAAGCTGTGGCTCAGGCGGCTGGTGAGTTTGATCGGGTGCTGGTGCATTACGTGGGTTATGGATACGAGAAACGCGGATGTCCGTTCTGGCTTGTGCGCGGGCTGAAAGCATGGAGCAAGTCGCCGCCGGTTCGAGGGCTGTCGTCTGGCAAGCGACTGGTCACCATGTTCCATGAACTCTTCGCCTTCGGCCCGCCGTGGAGAAGTTCATTTTGGACACATCCCGCGCAGCGGTGGCTCTGCCGGAAACTGGCCCTGTTGAGCAATGGATGCGTGACCAACCTTGCACACAGCCGGGACGCGCTTCAACGACTGCGGCGACAGGAGGACGTGACACAACTGCCCGTTTTTTCCAATGTCGGTGAACTCGCCACATTGCCAGTGTCCGCGAATCGCGCGCGAAGGCTGATCCTCTTCGGAAGCGAATCCTGGCGGCGGCTGGCGGTGACGAGAGACTTGCCTGCGTTGAACGCCGCTTGCGACATCTTGCGCATCTCCGAAGTCCTGGACATCGGTCCGGGGACGGTCGGTCAATCGAAAGTGTCCGCTGGATGGCGTGTGATGGGAGCTTTGCCCGCGTCGGAAGTTTCGCGATGGATGACCGATGCGACGGCCGGATTCTTGAGCTACCCAAGTCATTGCCTTGGCAAGTCGAGCATATTTGCCGCCTATGCGGCACACGGACTGTTGCCCGTGTTGCCCGCGCGTTGCCTGATGGAGAATTGCGACGGACTCCGGCCCGGTGAACAGTTCGTGACTTCAAATCAGTTGGGAACGGGAACGGTCAGTATGACAGAGCGCGTCCAACGGAATATTTTCGACTGGTACCAAAATCACAACGTGGCTGTGCAAGCCGAATGTTTCGGACGCCTGCTCGCCGGTGGGAGCGATTGAGACGCCCCGGACCGATCGTTCTCTGACGGCATGAAAACACTGATTCGAAGAGCAATTCCTCGCGCCGTTCGCAACGCCTTGCGTCGGCCCGATGTCACATGTGCCAGATGGGTGGAAAGGATTCGCGGTGCGCTGGGAGACAGACCGTCGGTGCTTCTGGCGGACAGGTTGACGGTGCGCTGTCATCCCTTGTGCGTGCGTGAGTTCAAGGTTTTCATCAACGATGCGGCGCAACGGAGGGAGATGAGGGACTTTCTGTCGCGATGCCGTCCGGGGATGCAGTTGCTCGACGTGGGAGCGCATTGGGGCGCTTTTACACTTGCGGCGTTGACGCGCCAGGGACGAAGCGCAAGGGCGCTCTGCATCGAAGCTTCCACCAGCGCTGCCGTGATGTTGAGGAAGAATCTTGGTTTCAACGGCCTCGAATCGCTGGCCGATGTCATCGTCGCAGCGGCGGGCAGCAAGCCGGGTGTGTTGAAGATGCTGACAACAGGGGCGGGCGGTGCGGATTATGTGATCGTCCCGGCGGAGGATCGTCCCGACACGACGCCGGTGCCGCAGGTGACTGTGGATGAAGTTTGCCGTGAACGAGGGTTCAATCCCACACACGTTAAGATTGATGTGGAGGGATTTGAGGAGGAGGTGCTGATGGGTGCCGGGGAAACACTGTCGAATCTCAATGCGCTTCTCTTTCTGGAGCTTCACGGGGATTTCATCAGGGCGCGGGGCGGGAATCCACTCGCACCACTGCATTTGGCCGCCAGTTATGGGTATCGCAGCATCATGCTCGAAGGAGTGGCAACCGATCTGGATGGAGTGGCTGCCGTCGGTTGCAACGCGCGGCTCGTCCTTCAAAAGAACGCGACGGGATGAAAGTTTTGTTACAAACCCGCTTTCCCCCGAGCGTCGGCGGCATCGAAACACTGGCCGTTGGTCTGGCGCGGGAATGGCGCGCTTTGGGTGTTGAAGTCGCGGTTTCAACCGATGTCGGCGCTTCGGCGGCGGGCAACTCTTTTCCGTATCCCGTACAGCATCAGCCCGACCGCAAAACGTTGCTCTCGTTGTGGCGCAGCCATGATGTCGTGGTGCAGATGAATGTCAGTTTGAAGACATCGTGGCCGATGTTGTTGCTCCGCAAGCCGGTCGTGTTCGTCCATCACACTCCGTATTGGATTGACCGCGAAGGCACCCGCGACTGGCGCGAGCGCCTGAAATTGACCATCGCTCGGAGAAGTCCATGGAACATTTGTGTCAGCGTGTTTGTCAGAGAGGCGACGGGGCTGAAAAATGCCAGAATCATTCCCAACAGCTACGACCGCCGTATTTTCAACATGGAGCACACACCGCAGCGCGACAAAGAAATCGTGTTCGTCGGCCGGTTGGTGTCGGACAAGGGGGCGGACCTGTTGTTGGAGGCGGTGTCGCGAATTCCCGGCGCTGGCAATTGGACGATCACAATCATCGGCGACGGACCGGAACGAGCCGCTCTGGAACAACAAGCCCGGCAAACGGGCCTTGCGAACGTTCGATTCACGGGAAGTCTGCCGCCACAGTCAGTCGCCGACAAATTGCGCAGACACCAGGTGTTGGTGGTGCCGTCGTTGTGGCGCGAGCCGTTCGGCATCGTTGCGTTGGAGGGGATGGCTTGCGGTTGCTCTGTTCTGGCTTCCGATGGCGGCGGATTGCCGGAAGCGGTGGGGAACGCCGGCTTGTTGTTCCGCCGTGGCGATGCGTCGGATCTGTCGCAGAAACTTTCAAGGCTCATTGAGAACCCGAACGAACGCGCAAAATTGACCGAACAGGCATCAGCCCATCTGGCCGGTCACACAGAAGAGGCAATGGCGAAGGCATACTTGGAGGTAATTCAAGCCGCAGTCGCGCAACATCGTTCGCGTGCCTGTTAGCGATCCGATGGCAACCACAGAAACATTCAAGACAGCGCGAACGGCATCGCGGCTGAATCGTCGGCAACGCCACGAAACCACGACGGCTCCCGCCGCGGATGATGGTTACTCCTGGCGAGCGGCACTGAGGCATCCGGCCACGTGGATCATCACTGTCGCGCTGCTGATGAACGTGGTCGAGGGCGCGTTTCGCAAGTGGTCGCCGTTCTTTGAGGCCGGCACATGGAAGTATGCGATGTATTTTTCCAAGGACATCGTGTTTGGCTGCATACTGCTGATCCCTGCGCGAAGTCTCCGGTCTCCTGCGGTTTCGTTGTTCACCACCTGGTTCATTGTCGGCGGATTGTTGTTTGGCGCGGGCGCATTGATCAGCAGCCTCAATGGTCTCAATCCCGTGGGTGCGCTACTTACGGCGCGAGCGTGTCTGTTGCTTCCGCTGCTTGTGTTGCTGGCCGTT
>DAOLDN010000219.1:0-6477 GCA_035327385.1 Verrucomicrobiota bacterium
ACCCGGCCCGGACAAGCCCGGACGGACAGACAGCCATCAACCCGGAGATTTGAGCTTGGAACCACCCGGACAACGGACGGACGGACGGACAAACCCTGTCCGGCTGGATGTCCGGGCTACTGGGAAGGCCCAGGCAGCGTCCCGTCGGCCTCGGCAGCCACCAGATCAGCCAGCCGCCACACGTTGCCGGGGAATCTGGCAGGGGGTGGAAGCTGTCCGGCGCGCTTGCGCCTGTAGAGAGTCGCCTCAGACCAACGGTAACGCGCCGCCACCTCTTTGGCCGTCAACGTAGCCCCGGAGAGCAACAGGGACAGCTTATGGACACGATCCAACAGGTCTTGCACCTGCAACTGTAGAACTGAACTGTTCACCACAGCCCCGGCTTGCTGCAACCGCCGTGCCGCACCAGGAGACGCTAATTTCTCATTTCGGCCGTTGCCGGGGTCGGCCTTGACCCGATCTGTTGCGACGGATTGTGTCCCACAGTGCAGAGCGGCAGCCAGGGCAACGCGAGGGGCGCTTTGATCCTTGCCGGTTTTTCCAACGGGGTCGCCATTCGTAGCCGCAGCGCAGACAGTGACACCAGTTGTTCGTGAGTCCTAACGCAGCGGTGATCTGTTGCTGAATGGTTCTCTCTGTCATCGAGTGTCGCCCTCCGAGACGTTGGCGGCCACCGCGATACTTCTTGAGCGTGGACGCTTTCACACATGCACCCCGTTTCCGTTGACGGCGGCGAATTGCCGCTCGCGGGCGCAGTCGCCGCACCACCAGACGGCCACGCCGTCGCGCAACATATCCGCCCGCACCCCTTCCGGCCCGCCGCACACCGCGCAGACGCACTCTACCAGCGGCAGTTCGTTGACCGTGGACAGCGCAATGCGGAAATTCTTCTTGAAGTCGGCGGCCTCAAAATCATCCATCGCGTGCAGGGCCAGCACCTTCATCACGGCGGGCAACAGAAGGCAAAGCGCCTCGTGGCTGTCGCGGTCGTGACACCGCGCGGCCTCGTAATGCAGATACCGCAACGCTTCGGTTGCCGTCGTCATTCGAGTTTGAAAATCCACACTTCCACCACGGCCCACACCAGCATCAAGAACAGCGCGAACATGACAATCGAATGCTCCCACGCCAGCAGCCGCACCTGGCGAATGAGCTTTGCTCGACGGAACGTTTCGGCGTTCATCGCCTCACCGCCTCTCTGATGCGGTCAAACTTTGTGCCGTCGGGATCGGCCAGCACTGCGAGCCACGCGGCCAGATTCAACGCCTCAGCGCGTGTGACGACACAAAGGATGCTCGCTGCCGTGTTCGTCTCGAAAAAAAACACGCCCGGCTTGCCCGGCACACCGCGCACGTAAAACCAGTTGCTCGTGTCGCCCGTTCCCCTCCTGGGAGGGGTCAGGGGTGGGTTGACGGTGGCGTTCATTCGAGAGTCCTCTCCAGGTTGTCGCCGGCGTCGTTCACGTCACCAATGCAGGGCCGTGTGCCGAAGTCGAGTTCGTTCATGAATTGGTTCATTCGGACGACGCCGACTTTTTTTTGGACAAGACTCTCGGCTTCATCCAGCGAGATTCGTCGCCGTGTCTTGGTGTTGTCGTTCACCAGCCAATAAACGCACTCGCTCACAACGTCACCCCTTTCGACGGCGCGGACTTCACGCGCTGGACGATCCATTGACGTAGCATCGCGTTGGCCGCAACCAGCGTGTCCTCGCTGACGCGGCTGAACTTGTTGAACGGCCTCTCACGTTTGGCCGTGTCCAGCAACAACTGCCTCACCGCAGAGCGGCACAACAGCGGCGTCGCGTTGACGTGTTCGCGCACCTTGGACGGAGCGTCATCCAGGGCGCGATCCAATTGAGTGGTTGCGGCGTCATTCATAGCGCACCTCGGTGAAAACCGCACACAAAGCCACCGCGCACAATGTCGAGGTGTTTGGCTTCGCGCCCGCAAATGTGCCCATGATCGTCGTATGCAATGCATCGAGCAGACTGGACGTGGGGACGCTCTTCATCGCCTGGCTCATTGATTTGTGGTCCGTGTTTGTTGCCCGGGAGAGGATCGGCGAGGTCTTCAAACAAGTCGCGTTCCTCCAGGGCCGCGCTGACGTGATCGGCGTGAGTCCACGCCTTGAGTTTGCTCTTGAGTTCATGTCGGCAGGTTCGTAGTGTTTTCATTGGTCAGTCTCCTAGGTAGTTTGCGCCGGCTAGTCACCGGCGCTTTCTGTTTTTTGGGAACTCCCCGCCCCCAGCGATCCCGCAAGTCGAATGCACACCGCAGCGGGTCTGTCGCCTTCAGGGGGGCGGGGAAAGTGTTCATGCCTTCACAGGGTTGAATCGCTCGCACACGGCGGCGAATTTTTCAGCCACACACACCGGCAACGTGTCTCCAGCCTCCAGCAGCGCGATCACGTGTTCCTCTGTCAGCGTGTCCTCTTTGCCGGTGGCGATGCGGTTTCGCGCGAAAAATAAAAGATGCTCAGGTGAGAGGGAGCGCACGGCCTTGCGACCGTGCGCCCCTGGC
Organism: Verrucomicrobiota bacterium; assembly: GCA_035327385.1. Classification (GTDB taxonomy): domain Bacteria; phylum Verrucomicrobiota; class Verrucomicrobiia; order Limisphaerales; family JADLHS01; genus DAOLDN01. Next base: position 2,522 of record DAOLDN010000219.1, read on the forward strand.
GGATTAGTCCCGCCCGTTCCCGACGCCGTGCTCAGGTTGTCAGGGGGAGACAGAGCCTTATCCCCGGCGTGAGATTGTTTGCGCCCCGCCGACGCAGTCGGCACGGCGGATGCGTCTTGCCCGTCGCCAAGCGGTAAAGGGGCCGTTCCCGTCGAGCGGAGCGAGCCAACCCTTCCCCTCTTCGTCACCTGTCGGCGCTTGCCGCCGCTGAATTTCTTCCCTTTGGTCTTGTACATTTCTTCCCGAAGGGAATACTTAATTATGGGGGGCGGGTTTTTTTTGGCGTCTTGCCGTCGGGTTTTCCCGGTGACTAGTGCCGGGGTTTTCCCGGTGACTAGTGCCGGGGTTTTCCCGGTGACCATTGATCCTTGGTCAGCGGCCCAGTTAAACAGCGTCAGCGGTTCTGGTTTGTAGTCGAGGTCAAGCCGGTAGCACGACTTTCCTGGACACCCCTTCTTTCCGCAGTAGATCATGTAGCGATTAAAAACTGCCTGCCGGATCCATGCATAGATCGTCTCAGGGTCCTTGATCGCCTCTGGGCTGTCGTAATCATACCACGACGCGATTTCTGGAGCGGATAGTCCGAACTCGGCATCTGCGGGGTGGTTCTTTGTGCAGTAACGCCATGACGCAATCCGAAGCAGCATTCTGCATGTGGCTGCGGATATAAGGTTGTCCTCTTCAACTCGCCGTTTGAAATCCCAGATGCGCTTATCCTTCATTGATTGCCTCCCACACTTTGAGTTTGCGGCCTCTGCCGCTGACGCTGCTGTGCCGCTCGCCGCTGTCACGCACAAGCCCCAGTTCTTCCAGTTCGCTCATACGCGGTGACATGGCGTCCGGCGACACCTGGCACGCGTTGGCCAGTTGATGCGAGTCTTGCGGCCCGTTCTCGGTCAGATGCTTTAGCGCCAGAGATCGCAGTCCCTTGCGCCACGCCGGTTCATTGGGGAAATCGTGCATGTGTTATCGGGGTTGAATGAATCCGAGCCGGATCAGCACTTTGTTTGCTGCGTCGTGTGGGTAGCGCGCCGGGCGGGCGACGCCCAGTGGCTTGAGGTTTAACGCGCGGAAGTGCGCGTACAGGTTCGCGCGGGACATCGGCTTGTAGCGTGCGACGCGCTGAAGGATTTGCTTAACGGTCTGGGGATGACGGCCTGACGGTTTTGTAAACCGTCGGTCGTCGGTTCAAATCCGACAACTGGCTCCACTTCTTCTCATTCGCCGTGAACCCCGGTCTGGTTTTTGTCATTGCCCATTCTTTTGTCTGAAATACCCTGCCGCAGCTTTGCCTGATGAACTCATTCCGCAACCATCGCCTCCGCGACCTTACCCTGGCCGACTGCAACAGGAATGTCCCGGCGTCAGTCTCGACATGATTCGCCACCTGCTGAAAAAACTCCGCGGCAAGGAAGTGGAATGTCTCGGGCGCGGCCACCAAGCCCGCTGGCGGCGCAAGGCAATTGGGTAACAACTCTTTTAATTAGGTAACGAATCAGGTAATCAAACGAAAATGGCTAACGGGAATAATCAGAAACCTCCGACCGTCCGCTACGGCCTCGACAACCCGCATCCGCTTTCGCAACTCAAGACCGAGTTGGTGTGGGAGGGGAAATACGACGAGTATGGAAATCGCCGCGCGGTGGACGTTGCAGGGTGTGCGATGCCGTTGCAAAAGATTGAGACGATTGACGAGCCGCGCAGTCGCGCTGCCGCCGACGGCAATCTGGAATTGTTTGAGAAGGAGAAGAAGCGCCGCGACGATTTCCGCAACCGGCTCATCTGGGGCGACAACAAGCTGGTGATGGCCAGCCTGCTGGCCGAGTTCAAGGGCCGGGTGGACCTCATCTACATTGACCCGCCGTTCGACGTGGGCGCGGACTTCACGATGGACGTGCCCATTGGCGACGAGAAGGAGACCGTGGCCAAAGACCAGTCCACGCTCGAAATGGTCGCCTACCGCGACATGTGGGGCAAAGGCATGGACTCTTACCTTTCGATGGTGCATGAGCGCCTCACGTTGATGAAGGATTTGTTGAGCGAAGGCGGAACAATCTATATCCACGTCGGCCCTGAGGTTGCCGCCCCTGTCCGACTTGTCGCTGTGGACGTATTCGGGCCAGCCGGATTTCTAAATGAAATCATTTGGAAGCGCACCCCTTTCTCTGGGAGCAGTAAAGCCCGCGCGAAAAAGTTCCCCGTCAATCATGACTCGATCCTTTTCTTCGCGAAGCGCGAAGAAGGCTACAAGTTCCAGCATATCTTCGACGATTATAGCGACGAATATAAGGCACGATTCAAATGGACCGACGACCGGGGGGCATATCGCAAAACATTGCTGAAAACGTATTCGAAGGCAACTGAGGCCCGGTTAAAAGCGGAGGACCGATGGATTGAGCCAACCCAGCCAGGCGCATATCCATCATACAAACAGTATTTGCACGAATCGAAAGGCCGACAGATCGAGGACATTTGGAGTGCCGAAGAAGATGAGCAGAATGAGGGCGCTGGAAATGTTTGGGAGGACCTTAATCTCAGCAACCCGATGGCAATCGAAAGAACAGGCTATGCAACGCAAAAACCAGAAGTTCTCCTCGAACGCATCATCAAAGCCAGCAGCAACGAAGGCGACCTGGTGGCCGACTTTTTCTGCGGCAGCGGCACGACGGGCGCGGTGGCAGAGCGGTTGGGGCGGCGCTGGCTCATGTCGGACCTAGGCCGGTTCGCCATTCACACCAGCCGCAAGCGGTTGATCGAGTTGCAGCGCACGTTGCACGCCGAGGGCAAGCCGTATCGCGCGTTCGACGTTTACAACCTCGGCCGTTACGAGCGCCAGTGGTGGCAGAAGGAACGGCTCAAAGGCGCAGACGAGGAGCATCGCAAAGTGGTGCTCGGCTTTTACAAAGCGGAAGTGCTGGGCACGGTGGGGCGAGCGTCCTCGCGAGCCGGCTCGTCAGTAGCCTCGCCCCACCTTCACGGCATGAAAGGCCGGGCGTTCGTGTTCGTGGATGGCATTGACAGCATTCTCACGCGCGAAGAATTGCGCGCCGTGGCCAAGGCCGCGCGCGAAGCGGGCGCGAAGGAAGTGCATTGTCTCGCGTGGGAATTCGAGATGGATTTGCGGCTGGTCTGCCACGAGTTGGAAGCGAGTGAGGGCGTGCAAATCAAACTCATTCCTATTCCGCGCGAAATCATGGAGAAGAACCGCACCAGTCCGCCGCCGTTTCTGGAAGTGGCGGTGCTGGAAGCGGAAGTTGTTTATCGGCCACAAAAGAACGCAAAGAACGCAAAGGAAGTGGACATCAAGCTTACAAAGTTCCTTCCATCACTCGCCGAAGTGCCGACGAAAGAGTTGGAAGCCTTGAAGGAACGCGCCGTGAAAAGCGGCTTCGACTTCATTGATTTCTGGGCGGTGGATTTCAACTGGCACGAGGACAAACCGTTTGAGCATCACTGGCAGGATTACCGCACGCGAAAAGACCGTTCGCTGAAAACCGTGAGCGACGCGGGCTTCGACAAATATCCGAAGTCCGGCAAATACACGGTGTGCGTGAAGGTGGTGGACGTGTTCGGCTGCGACACGAGCATCACGGTTGACGTTTCGGTCTAGGAAGGAGAAACTATGAATGCAAATGCCTACCTTACGATTCGGTTTGAAGGTCCTGGCGTAAAGCCGGGCCGGATGCGGCTGGATGATTTCATCCAGGCGGCGCGCGAATTCTCCGTCTGCGCCCAACGCGTCGCACTGGCGTTGCAGCACACTCCCAGCACGACATTAGGACGACGACCGACCGATCTGCACGTGGCATTGTCGCTGGACATTGTGGATTTCACCGAAGGCAGTCCGGCGGCAGTAGCGCATCTGGAACGCAGCGACGGCCAGATGCAATTGGAGAACGCGGACTTCGGCGAGCAGACCTACCGGGCGTTGCTGGATGGGATTGAAGCTGTTGGCA
>DAOLDN010000220.1:0-6457 GCA_035327385.1 Verrucomicrobiota bacterium
CGTGTTGCGTGTTGCGTGAACAAGCAATTTCACGGACGTCCAATTGCTTGTTCACGCAACACGCAACACGCAACACGCTTTTTGAATTATGGCCGCGAAAACCCTTACAATTGACGGCAAACCCGTCAGCGCCGAGGAAGGCGCGACGATCTTGCAGGCGGCGGAAGAAGCGGGCGCGAAAATCCCGACGTTGTGCCACCTCGATGGTGTGTATGACGTGGGCGCGTGCCGCCTTTGTCTCGTGGAAGTCACCGGCGTGCCGAAGCTTCTTCCCGCCTGCACCACCAAGGTCGCCGAAGGCATGGACGTGAAGACCGACAGCGAGCGCCTTCGCAAGTATCGCCGCATGACGCTCGAATTGCTCTTCGCCGAGCGCAATCACGTCTGTTCCACCTGCGTCTCCAACGGCCATTGCGAACTCCAGACGCTCGCCTACTCGCAAGGCATGGACCACGTGCGCTACGAATATCTGTTCCCGAAATGGGGCGTGGACACGACGCATCGCCTGTTCGGCATGGACCACAATCGCTGCGTGCTGTGCACCCGCTGTGTGCGCGTCTGCTGGCACGTCGAGGGCGCGGGCACAAAGAACGTCGCCGGACGCGGCACGAAGTCGCACATCATCACCGACCTCGCCATGCCGTGGGGCGAAAGCGATTCCTGCACCCAATGCGGCAAGTGCGTTCAAGCCTGTCCGACCGGCGCGCTGTTCCACAAAGGCTCGACCACGGGCGAAATGGAACGCGACCGCGGCAAGCTGGAGTTCATCGTCACCGCGCGCGAAAAGAAGGAATGGGTCACGGCGGACTGAATTGAACGTTGGTAGGGCGGCGCTGCCGCGCCGCTTAACAAAATGAAGATTTGGGCAGAGCCGCAGCTCTGCCCTACCGAAACAAAAATGAAAGTTCGTCTCGCCACAGTCTGGCTCGGCGGTTGCGCCGGCTGCCACATGTCATTTCTCGACCTCGACGAGGTGCTCATTGATCTCGTGGATGCGGTGGAGGTTGTTTACAGCCCCGTCGTGGACGTGAAGGAATATCCCGAGAACGTGGACGTCTGCCTGATCGAAGGTGCGGTCTGCAACGAGGATAATCTCGAATTGCTCCACAAAATCCGCCAGCGCACCAAGGTTCTCGTGTCCTTCGGCGATTGCGCGGTGACGGCCAACGTGCCCGCCATCCGCAATCAGCTCGGCCTCGGCAACCGCGAAAGCGTTTTACAACACGCCTACATCACCAACGCCCAGGACAACCCGAGCGTGCCGAAAGCTGACGGCATCGTGCCGCAATTGCTTGAGCGAGTGATGCCCGTGCATGAAGCCGTGCACGTCGAACATTTTCTCCCCGGCTGCCCGCCGCCCGCGCCGCGCATCAAAGCGCTCGTCAGCCAGATGTTGAGCGGCGTCGAGCCGAGGCTGGAGGGAGTCAACCTGAAGTTTGGCTAAACCTGATTTATGACGGCCAAATTTAACGCAGAGACGCAAAGGACGCGAAGAGACGCAGAGAAGAAAACTGTTTTCTTCTGCGAAGCTCTGCGTTCTCCGCGCCTCTGCGTTTAGCCGGTTTCCGATTTGTTATGTCAAAACGCATCGTCATTGACCCCGTGACCCGCATCGAGGGCCACGCCAAGATCAGCCTGTTCCTCGACGACGCCGGCAACGTCGCCGACGCCGAGTTCCACGTCGTCGAATTCCGCGGCTTCGAGAAATTCTGCGAAGGCCGCCCCTTCGGCGAAATGCCCGGCATCACTCCGCGCATCTGCGGCATCTGCCCCGTCAGCCATCTGCTCGCGTCCGCCAAGGCCGGCGACGCCATCATGGCGGTCAACATTCCGCCCACCGCCGACAAGCTCCGCCGCCTGATGAATCTCGGCCAGCTCGTCCAGAGCCATGCCTTGAGCTTCTTCCATTTGAGCGCGCCGGATTTTCTGCTCGGCTGGGAAACACCGCAGCCGCAGCGCAATGTCTTTGGCCTGATCGGCTCGAACAAGGACCTCGCGCGCGCCGGAATCCGCCTGCGTCAGTTCGGTCAGGAGATCATCGAGATTCTTGGCGGACAAAAAGTGCATCCCGCGTGGGCCGTGCCGGGCGGCGTGCGTAGCGGACTGACACCGGAAGGCCGCGAACGCATCCGCCTCTGGCTGCCTGAAGCGTTCGCCACGACCGAAGCCGCGCTCGCGCTTTGGAAGAAGACGATGGAATCGCACAAACGCGAGTTGCAGATCTTCGGCAATTTTCCGTCGCTGTTCATGGGCCTCGTCGCCGAGGACGGCACTTGGGAACATCACGGCGGCCTGCTGCGGTTCACCGACAGCAGCGGCAGCGTGATCGCCGACCAGGTGGACCCGCAGAAGTATTACGATTTCATCGGCGAATCCGTTCAAACGAGTTCGTATCTCAAATCGCCGTATTACCTGCCGATGGGTTTCCCGGCGGGCATTTACCGTGTCGGTCCGCTCGCCCGGCTTAACGTGTGCGAACGCATGGGTGTGCCGAAAGCGGACGCTGAGTTGAAGGCTTTCAAAAAGCTCGGACGCGGCGCGGTCACGTCGTCGTTCCTCTATCACTACGCGCGCCTGATCGAGATCATGGCCAGCCTTGAATACATCGAACGTTATATGAGCGATGCCGAGATCATGGGCGATTATCTGCGAGCCGATGCCGGCATCAACAACCTGCGCGGCGTGGGCGCGAGCGAGGCCCCGCGCGGCACGCTGTTCCACGATTACACCGTGGACCGCAACGGCCTGCTGAAGAAAGTGAATCTCATTGTCGCCACCGGTCAAAACAACCTGGCGATGAACCAGACCGTCGCACAGATCGCCCGGCACTACATCAAGGCCGGCGCGGGCAACGGCACAATCCCTGAGCCGCTGCTCAACCGCGTCGAACACGGCATCCGCTGCTACGACCCGTGCCTGAGTTGCTCGACGCACGCCGTCGGCAAGATGCCGATGCAGGTGCAATTGATCGCGCCGGATGGAACGGTGGTGAACGAAGTCACGCGCGGGTGATGGAGCGCGGACTTCAGTCCGCTTCACTACCCGAATTGCTGAATACCATGAATTGCAGTGAGCCAAAAGTCATTGCCAGCCGAAGCGGGCTGAAGCCCAGCCTCCTCGTCATCGGCTACGGCAACACACTTCGTGGCGATGACGGCGTCGGCCCGCGCGTGGCGGAGGCGGTGGGCAACCTGCGCCTTCCCAACGTGCGCACACTGATTTGCCAGCAGCTTTCTCCGGAGCACGCCGCACCCATTTCCCTCGCTGATACGGTGATCTTCGTTGACGCCGCTGTGGACGCGCCGCGAGAAGTTCAGCTCCGTCCCTTGCAACCGAACGACACATCCCAACTCATGGCTCACGCCGCCGACCCGCGCACGATGCTGGCGTTGTCGCGCGATGTCTTCGGTCACGTGCCCCGCGCCTGGTGGTTGACCATTCCGGCTGAGAAGATGGAATTCAGCGAAACCCTTACCGCTACCGCCCAACACGGCTGCGATGCGGCGGTGAAGAAAATCCAATCGCTGTTCCGGTAGCGTCGGGCATCCTGCCGCTACGCCCGCTGCTTCCCCAGGAAATCGAGCCACGCCCGCATCCCGTCTCCGGTCTTCGAGGAAATCTCGAAGAGCTCCGCGTGATGGCTGATGCGTTTTAGATTCGCCAGCGCTTGTTCGCGATTGAACCCTGCCGCAGCAGCCAGATCGCTCTTGGTCACGATCACCACGTTGGCGGAATGAAACATCGGCGGATACTTCAGCGGCTTGTCCTCGCCCTCCGTCGTTGAGAGCAACACGACCCGCACGTCTTCGCCCAGGTCGTAGTCCGCCGGACACACGAGATTGCCGACGTTCTCGATGATCAGCACGTCGAGCTTGTCCAGGTCGAGCTGTGCCGCCGCCTTGGAAACCATCTCGGCGTCGAGGTGGCAAACCGTGCCGGTGGTGATTTGCACCACCGGAACTCCGGCTTCCCGCAACCGCGCTGCGTCGTTGTCGGTGGCCAGATCGCCCACGATGACGCCCACACGCAATCTGCCCTTGAGTCGCACCGCAGTTTCGCGGATGAACGTCGTCTTCCCCGAACCGGGCGACGATACGACATTGAGCACCAGCAGTTTTTTCGCGTGAAAGAAACCGCGATTGCGCTCCGCCAAGCGGTCGTTCTTTTCCATGAGCGAGCGGTTGAGGTCCAGCGTGAATGACGCGTGGCTGTGCCCGTGGGAATGGTTATGGCTGTGAGAGTGGTCGTGGTGATGATCGTGATCGTGGGCGTGAGAATGCCCACCAATTTGCACGTCACCACCGCCCAGTCCGCATCCACATTCTTTGCACATAATTCCTTTCGTAGCAGCGGACGTGAGTCCGCTCCATGCTCGCCGTCGAATAGTCAGAGCCAACTCACGTTGGCTGCTACCCGGCGTCACTCCAACTCCACTGAGGCGATTTCCAGTTCGCGCCCGCGTCGCAGGTCGCCGCTGGGCTCGTGGCAGCGTGGACATTCGCCAACAAAGTCTTTGCACTCGAACTCAGTTTCGCACTTCGAACACCAGCACGCCGGCGCGATGGTCTCGATGGCGAGCGTCGCGTCCGCCGCAATGGTGTTTTGCCGCACCACATCCCACCCGAACGTCATCGCCTCGGGCACAGCGCCACTCAGCCTGCCTACGCGCAGCCGCAGTCCGGTGATCCGTCGCGCCCCGGAGGATTGCGCCGCTTCCACCGCCATCCGCACCGCTTCGGTCATGATGGACACTTCATGCATGTTCTCGCCGGATCAATCTCCCATCACGGTCACATTCCAGCCGCACGTCTATTGACAATTCCTGAGCAAAGATTGGCAACCCACGTAGAGCTAAAACGCGGCTTCAGGGCATTATGAGGGTCGGATGATGACGCTGAACACCAGAGCGGATGCAGCCGTCGCGCGCCTGCGGCTCGCGGTGCAGGGCGCGGTGCAGGGCGTGGGCTTTCGTCCGTTTGTTTACCGGCTGGCATGCGAACTCGGATTGCCGGGCTGGGTGAACAACTCCGCCCAGGGCGTCTTCATCGAAGTGGAAGGCGAGCGACCCGCCTTGGAACAATTCCTCCTGCGGCTCGGAACGGATAAACCCCCGCGCAGTTTCATTCACAGTTGCGAAACGACCTGGCTGGATGTCGCCGGCTACGACGGCTTTGAAATTCGCGAAAGTGAGCTGACCGGGAACAAGACCGCGCTGGTGTTGCCGGACATCGCTACTTGTCCAGATTGCCTGCGAGAAATTCGCGACCCGTCCGACCGCCGGTATCAATACCCGTTCACCAACTGCACCAACTGCGGGCCGCGCTTCAGCATCATCGAGTCGTTGCCGTATGACCGGGCGAACACTTCGATGAAAGCCTTCGCGATGTGTCCCGCGTGTCAGGCGGAGTATGATGATCCAACCAATCGCCGTTTCCACGCGCAGCCCAATGCCTGTCCGGTTTGCGGACCGCAACTGGAGTTATGGCGTGGCTGCATTCGCGAGCGCAGTCACGATGCCTTGCTCGCCGCCGCACAGGCGATTCGCGAAGGCCAGATCGTCGCCCTCAAGGGGATCGGAGGATTTCATCTGATGGTGGATGCGCGGAATGAAAATGCCGTTGGCCGTCTGCGCGACCGAAAACATCGTGAGGAAAAGCCATTCGCGCTGATGTTCCCAACGCTCGCGAGTGTGAAAGAGGTGTGCGAGGTGTCTTCGCCGGAGGAGCGACTGCTGTGTTCGCCGGAGTCTCCGATTGTGTTGTTGCGCAGACTCCGCGTTCCGCGTTCCACGCTCCCCGTTTCCATCGCTCCCGGCAACCCGAACCTCGGCGTCATGCTGCCGTCGAATCCGTTGCATCACCTGCTGATGGCGGAACTGGGATTTCCCGTCGTGGCCACCAGCGGCAACTTGAGCGACGAACCCATCTGCACCGATGAACTGGATGCACTCGAACGACTGCATGACATTGCGGATGTGTTCTTGATTCACAACCGGCCCATCGTCCGGCATGTGGACGACTCCATCGTGCGCGTCATGCTGGATCGCGAGATGATTTTGCGCCGCGCTCGTGGTTATGCGCCGCTGCCGGTCCAGCTTCCTGTAGGAGCCGACGTAAGGAGGCTCACATTGAAAGCGGGAACAGAGTCAGAGCCTCCTCACGTCGGCTGCTACGAACCCGTGCTGGCTGTCGGCGCGCATTTGAAGAACTCCGTCGCACTGGCGGCTGGCGAACAGGTCTTCCTCAGTCAACACATCGGCGATCTGGAAACTGAACAGGCAAACCGCGCCTTCCGCCGCGCGACGCAGGATCTATCGAATCTGTACGATCTCAAGCCGGGTGTGGTCGCCGCTGATTTGCATCCGGATTATCTCTCGACGCAGTTTGCCTTGGAGCGCCGAGTACCGGCTCGGCAAGTTGGATATAATCGCGTGAACCGGGCCGAGCGGGTGCTCGGC
>DAOLDN010000221.1:0-6457 GCA_035327385.1 Verrucomicrobiota bacterium
AGACCAGTTGACGTCGGGTCGCCGGTGTCAGTTTGAAACGCTCGCCAATGCGCAGGCCCTCCACCCAGAAGATGTCGCCCGATTCGGATTCGGCCAGCAGCAGCTTGTGTCTTGTGTCTCGCGGAATTTTCAGGTTCATGAACCAATCCTGAATTTTGACCGCCGATGCCATCCCGATCGGCTGAAAACGATCCCCAGCCCGCCAATGACGAAGAAGGATGCGATCGCCGACACGATCCGCGTCAAAATGCTCGCGACCCGGCACAGATTTCAGACGCGCGCGGCCTTTCCGCGAAACAACACGCCAGCGACAACGTACATCCGCGAAGATCGTTGCGCCCGTATCTCTGCCGATGGACAGCGCCAATTGCGCGGCGTCGAACGCCGTCGAGTGCTGCGGGTGCATTTCAACGAGTCCATCGGCGTTTCGCGAAACCAGAATGTCCGGCTGCGTGGAAAAGGTTTTGCCGTCCGTCCCGCGAAGTGCTTCTACCAAGTCGAAATCGGAGACGACTCCCAGTTTGTTCAGTTGAAGCCGCAAGACATGGCGCTGGACAGCGACTGGGAGACGGTCAAACGGAGGTTTTCTGTGCTTCAGCCAGTCGGCTGCGGTTTCGGATGCGAACGCGGATTCCTCGCGCGCGATGTCCATGAGCCGCGACACGACCTTGTCCAAAGCAGGCTGGTATCGGGATTTGAGCAGTGGCAACAATTCGTGACGGACACGATTACGGAACAGGTTCAGGCACGCATTGCTGGCGTCCTGGCGAAAACGCACGCCGTTTTCTCTCGCGAATTCTTCCAGGTCAGCCTTGCCGATGTCCAGCAGAGGACGGACGAGTTTGACGCGAGAGTCGAACGGCGACGGCGACCGCCATTTCATTCCGGCCAGACCTTCGTGGCCCGTGCCGCGCAGGACCCGGAGAAAGAACAATTCCACCCGGTCGTCCGCGTGATGGGCGAGTGCGATGGTGCGAATGTTCAGCCGTCGCGCGGTTTGCGTGAGGAATTCGTGGCGCAATTGCCGCGCGGCCATCTCGATGGAAATACCGTTGCGAGTCGCGAACGATTTCACATCGCCGCGTCCGGTGATGGTCTTCAACCCCAGCTTTTGAGCCTCGCGTTGGACGAACCGTTCGTCCGTGTCGCTGGCGCGGCCACGGAGTTGGTGATTGAAATGCGCGACAGAGAACTGCCAGCGGTTGGAGGGCGCGAGCGACTTGAGCAGGTGGAGCAACACCATCGAGTCCACCCCTCCGGAGACGGCCACCAGGAAGCGCGCGCCCCGCCCGAACAGTTTCCGTGTGCGGATGGTTTGGGCGAATCGTTCCAGCAGTTCGTTCACGGCGCGATGCTAAAGGCCGGGCGACGCGGGGTGAAGCGGGAATTGAGAGCGGTCAATCCCGGAAATTCTGGAATTGCAGCGACACGGGGAAGTCCTTTGCACGAACGGCGGCGATGACGGCCTGCAATTCATCGCGACTCTTGCCGTTGACGCGCACCTGGTTGTCCTGAATCTGCGTCGTCACCTTGAATTTTCCATCGCGGATGAATCCGGTGATCTGTTTGGCGATATCCGTGGCGATGCCCTGTTTGATCTTGATGATCTGTCTTGCGTGGCCCAGCGGCGAGAGGTCGGGCGCGCATTGCTCGACGTTTTTCATGCTGATGCTGCGTTTGGCCAGTTTGCCAATCACGATCTCGACGAGGTTCTTCATCTTGAACTGGTCTTCGGCGGAGAGTTTGATCTCGTTCTTGTCGAGGACGATCTCCGCCTTGCTGCCCTTGAAGTCAAAACGGCTGGCGAGTTCCTTTTTGGCGATGTTGACTGCGTTCTCGATTTCCATCGAGTTCACTTCGCTGACGATGTCGAATGACGGCATGGGCGAATGGTAATTGTCTCCAGGAAAATGTGAAGCCCATAGCGGTGTGCGGACGTGTGAATGCCGGATGGTTTCTTGACATCGAGTGAGGGCGGGCCAATTTGAAATCGTGCAATGGAATCGTCGCAAGTTTTTGACCCGCGCTCTGATCGGGGCGGGTGTGGTTGGCGGACTGGGCGGTTGGTGGGCGGCGTCATCGCGGCATCGGGCGGCGCGCTGGCTGCGAAGGATCGCTGCCGACGCCCGGCGCGAGGTGCTTCCTTCGCCGGTCGGAATGTTTCCACGTTCGTGGGATGACAACCGCATGACGCTGGGTTGGGTGGGGCACGCAACGGTGTTGATCAATTTTTATGGCGTGAAGATTCTCACCGATCCCGTGCTGGGTAATTTTGTCGGTGTCGGGGTGGGCATCGGCACTCTTGGACCGAAGCGGCTGATTGCGCCGGGGCTGAGATTCGATGATTTGCCGCCGGTGGACGTGGTGCTGTTGTCGCACGCCCACCACGACCATATGGACGTGGGAACGTTGCGACGATTTTCTCGTTCCACAGCCGTTGTCACCGCCAAAGAGACGAGCGACGTGCTGGCGCAGACGCGGATGCGAAACGTCACGGAACTGGGCTGGGGCGACGTCACCACGGTGAGATGCAAGGGCGGTGAATTGCAGGTCGAGGCGTTCGAGGTCAGGCATTGGGGACGCCGCTGGCCGAGTGAGATGGAGCGGGGCTACAACGGTTATGTGTTGCGACGCGAAGGTCACGCCCTGATTTTTGGTGGCGACACGGCGCTGACCGGCACGTTCGAGGATTTGCGTTCGCGCGGGCCTTATGAGGCGGCGATCATGCCGATTGCCGCCTACGATCCATGGATTCGTAATCACTGCACGCCGGAGGAGGCGTTGGAAATGGCGAATCGCGCCGGCGCAAAATACATCGTGCCCGTCCATCATCAGACCTTCCGGTTGAGCAACGAACCGATGCAAGAACCGATTGAGCGACTGGGCCGGGCGTTGCAATCCGAACCGGAACGACTTTCACTGAGCCGGATCGGGGAACATTTCGTGTGTCCTGTGGCTTGAGTGGCAGGCAGTCCGGGGGACGACCCATTGTTCAGCGCCCGCGGCTATGTGGCCGGCGGCGGCGGGGTCTGGCCCTGTTGATTGGGCTGCGGCGCAACCACTATGGGCAGGGGATAGCGCAGCTTCATCACGTCGTCCACGAGGACTTCCACGAAATAGGAGCCGGGCGTCTTGAATTCCACCTGCTGGAAGACGTTGACGTTGGTGGCGTGGATGTTGGGGTCCTTGAGTTCAAATTTCACCTCGCCCTTTTTCAGAACGGTGACTTGATCGGGAGCGATCAGCTTGACGGTCTCGGTGAACTGGCCGATGCCGGCGACCCACCGGCTGAAGACACAGAGGCGGAACGCGGTGACCGGCAGTTGCGGAACGCGGATGAAATTGACGACTCCGATGAGGAAGAAACTTCCGGTGACTTCCTGTCGTACTTCTTCGCACATCAACGAGCATTGGAGATCGGGGAGAATTCGGGTTGGTTGCATGAGTTGAACTATCGGTGTTCGGTTTTTGGTTATGGAAAATGAGGACTGTTATTTCACGGCGGCCTCCGCCGCGCGGACGGTGTTGCTCATGAGCATGGCAATGGTCATTGGGCCGACGCCGCCGGGATTGGGAGTGATCAATCCGGCCACGGGCTGAACGCCGGCAAAGTCCACGTCGCCCACCAGTCGCGAGCCGCCCTTGGCGGTTGGATCGGGGACGCGATTGACGCCGACGTCCATCACGACGGCTCCGGGTTTGACCATGTCCGCCTTCAGGAATTGCGCCACGCCCATGGCGGCAATGACGATGTCCGCGCGGCGGCAATGGAAATGAATGTCTCTGGTGGCGGAGTGACAGAGTGTGACGGTGGCGTTGGCGTTGCGGCCCTTCTGGCAAAGCATCGCAGCCATGGGTTTGCCGACGATGTTGCCGCGTCCCAGAATGACGACCTCGGCGCCGTCGGTTTTCACGTTTGAACGAATCAACAGTTCGCGAACTCCCGCCGGCGTGCAGGGTTGAAAGCCGTCCGTGTCGCCGAGCATGAGTTTGCCGACGTTCACAGGATGGAATCCGTCCACGTCCTTTTGAGGTAGCACCGTGGCATAGACGATCTCCTGTCGGATGTGTTTTGGCAGCGGTGACTGAACCAGGATACCGTGAAGCTGCGGATCGCTGTTGAGCTTCGCAAGAAATTTCAACAGGTCGTCCTCGGATGTGGCCTCGGGAAGAACGTGCGTTTCGGAGAACATGCCCAGTTCGGCGCACGCCTTTTCCTTGCGACCGACATAGACCTTGGAGGCGGGGTCTTCGCCAACGCGAACGAATGCGAGGCCGGGTTGAATGCCGCGTTGTTTCAGATCCGCGACGCGTTGCGACAGTTCGCCCTGGATGCGGGCCGCGATGGCCCGACCGTCAATGAGGTTGTCCGTCGCCATTATTCGATCACCTGGATGCGGCGGATGGTGATGACCGGCGTTTTCCAGCGGGCATCAAGGGCTTCCTCGCCGGTCACGACGATGCGCAATCCGTTGTAGAGCGACAGATTGAGATTCGTTGAAGTGGTGTGCAGGTAGTTGATTCTCTTGCCTGTGACCGGATCCATGAGTTGATACTGGGTGGGTGCTTGAATGCTCTTGGTGGTGGTCACGATGCCTTCGTGGGCAACGACTCTCGGCGGCGGTGGAGGTTCAACCACCGGTTCGGTGGGCTGCAATGTCGGTGCGGGCATGCTCATCATTTCCGACGATTCCGGTTCGTCCGTCCCGGTGGCGGCAACGGCTGTCGGCTCGGCAGGCGTGGTCACAGTCTCGACGATGGGTGCCGGAGCGGGAGCGGGCGTCGGCATCGTCACTGCCGGCGTCTCGATGTCTTGCTGAAGAAACATGGCCGCGATGAAGGCGTGTGCGCTTGACGGGGCGGCGATTCGCATCCAATTGCCGTCGGTCAGGATTTCCCGGACGGTCGTGCCGCGTTCGATGACCCCGAGGACGCCGTGATTTTCGCCCGGACCGGCGCGCAGATTGAGTTTGGGCGGAATGACCGTCAGCGTGGTCTTGTCAATGAAGGAGGCGTGGACCCACACGCTGAGACTGGACGGCAGGACGATCTTCGCCCATTGACGGGGTTCTTCGGGTTTGAATTTGTCCAGGTTGACCTGCTCGATGACGGTGACGGAATCGCCGGGGTTGAGCTGCGCGATGGCTTCGCTGTTGATGCCGGCGGCGGCGCGCACGTTGACGTTCTTAGCGTTGACGACGGCCGGGCCGGGGACAAGGCTCACGGGAGGCTCGACGATGGCGGGTTTGGACGGTTGTTTCGGCGCAGGACTGGTGGCTGGCGCGGCCGGTTGCGCAAAGGCGTTGATCCCAATCAACACCGCCAGCAAGAAAACTGATTTTTTCATAACTTACGAAAGTAGAGTTTTTATCTCCGGCTCTGTCAACGTGCGCCATCGGCCGGGTTTGAGTTCGCCCAATTTGATCTTCCCGATCTGTGTCCGTTGAAGCCGTTTCACCGACAGGCCCTGGGACTCGAACAGGCGACGCACCTCGCGGTTTTTGCCTTCGGCCAGTTCCAGTTCCACCACGCTCGTGCCTCCGCCCGAGGTGATCAGCCATGCCCGCTCGACCTTCAATTTTTCGCCGCCATGCCACACACCCTGCTTGAAACGTTCCAGCATCGCTTCGTCCGCCCTGCCTTCGACCGTGGCGATGTAACGCTTGCGCACACCGTAACGCGGATGAGTCAGCCGCAGGGCGAATTCTCCATCATTGGTCAGAAAAATCAATCCTTCCGTGTCATAGTCCAGACGCCCCACGGAATACACGTTGGACCATTCCTTGGGAAGGAGGTCGTAGATGGTCGCCCGGCCCGATTCATCATTCCGCGAACACACGCAACGTCGCGGCTTGTTCAACGCGAGGTGCAGCTTGCGTTTCGAGCGGACCGCCTTGCCGTCCACCGTCACCTGGTCGTGCAACGGGTCAACTTTGGACCCCAGCAGGGACACCGGCTGGCCGTTGACGCGCACGCGGCCCTCCAGAATGACCTGCTCTGCCGCGCGACGCGAAGCCACGCCGGCTTCGGAAAGGAATTTTTGCAGACGAACCATGCGTGGCGGAAAACAAGAAATGAGAAGCACGAAAGGGACGCCACGCGCCGCACCTCGCACTTCTCACTTCAAACTTCGGGACTGGACTAGACTTCCGGCTTGGTCTTGCGCAGGCCGGTGATGCGGTCGCCGTCCTTCCATTGGCCGCGTTTCTTCAGGAGTGCGACGCGTTCGAAGCGCTTCATGACGTTGCGCTTGCCGCCCAGGGTGGACGCCGCGCGGAGGCTGCGATGCTGTGACATAAATCAGTAAATCGTTGGTTGTTGACCCGTTCCGTTTTGAAACGGGCGAAATATGTAGCAGGTTGCCGCGCTGCTGCCAATGGCTATTTTGCCGCAGTTTTGCTCCAGGGCGCATATCAAAATTTGAGGGGGTAATTTTTGTGGGGGAGTGGTAGAAAGG
>DAOLDN010000222.1:0-6456 GCA_035327385.1 Verrucomicrobiota bacterium
CCAGCGGCTCGGGGCGTATCTGTGGCAGGAACTGGCGCGGACTTGAATCATGCCGATCAGGAGTTCCAATTCTCCAGTTCTGCGGCCAGTTTTTCCACCGGCAGACCGACGACGTTGCTGAACGAACCGGAAATTTCCTCGACGATCAATTCGCCGTGCTCCTGAATCGCGTATGCACCGGCCTTGTCCAGCGGATTGATGCGAGACAGGTAGTTGTGAATCTCCTCATCCGTCAGCGGACGGAAACGAACCTCGGTGATGGCGGCGAAGATACGTTCGCGATGGCTGCGCTGATGGATGAGACTCACGCCCGTGACGACCTGGTGCGTGCGGCCCTGCAAACGCGAAATCATCATTTGTGCCTCCGCCTTGCTGGAGGGTTTGCCGAGAACGCCGTTGTCCAGAAACACCAGTGTGTCAGCGCCAAGCACCAGCGCATCGGCGAACTTCTTTGCGACGGAACGTGCCTTGCGATGGGCGTTGAGCTGGCAGAGTTCGACGGGCGAAAGGTTTTCGTCAAACACCTCCTCCGCCTTGCTGGGGACGACCTGAAATTCGACTCCCAATTGTTGAAGCAATTCCTGTCGTCGCGGAGAAGCCGATGCCAGAATGAACTGCGGAAGGTTCACGCAAAGCATGATAGTCACCGCGCTCCGGCAACGCAACGGTGGCGTTAGCGCAGACCGGCCAGCAACTGCGCGACAGTCTTCGTCTGGCCGGGCAGCACAAGATCTGGTGCGATTTCCGCCAGTGGCTGCAGCACGAACTTCCGCAGATGGGCGCGGGGATGGGGCAGTGTCAGTTGTGGCGTGTTGCGGATTTCTTGTCCGAACGCAATCAAATCGAGGTCGAGCGGTCGAGGCTCGTTCATCACTTTCTTCGGCTGGCGGCCAAACTGTTTTTCCGTCGCCTGCAGTTTTGCATGGAGTGTTTCCGGCGACTCATTGTCGTGCGGCACAAGACCGACAACGGCGTTCACAAAATCAGGCGAGTCGGGCGGACAATCCACTGGAGCAGTGACGAGCAGGGAAGACTTGAGAAGTGGTTTATTGGACAGACCCTGTATCTGTTCCATCGCTCGGAGGACATTTTGTCGCGAGTCACCATAGTTTGAACCAAGAGCGACGTAGGACAGGCGTCGTGCCTGACTCTGGCTTTCAGGTTTCATGGCAATGGAGGACAGGCGCGACGCCGGGCCTACTTCAGTCCCAGCACGTCCTGCATGTCGTAGATGCCAGGTTTTTGTTTCACGACCCACGCGGCGGCACGCAATGCGCCGTTGGCAAAGGTGTCACGGCTGGAGGCTTTGTGTGTGAGTTCAACGCGCTCGCCCATGTTGGCGAAGATGACCGTGTGGTCGCCCACCACGTCACCGCCGCGGATGGAATGGACGCCGATCTCATTTTTCGTCCGCTCGCCGACGATGCCGTGGCGTCCGTGGCGTGCCGCTTCGTTGTATTGGAGATGTCGGACTTGGGCGAGGATTTCAGCCAATGACCTGGCCGTGCCACTCGGCGCATCGCGTTTGAGGCGATGGTGCATTTCCACGACTTCGAGATCGAAGTCCGGGCCAAGTATCTCTGCGGCCTTGCGCGTGAGCCAGAAAAGTGTGTTGACGCCGGTGGAGTAGTTGGAAGCCCAGACGATGGGGATGCGCGCTTTGACTTTCGTGATTTCAAATGTTTCAGTGTCGTTGTGGCCGGTGGTGCCGATGACCAGGGCCTTCTTGTGTTTGGAGCAAAGCGCTGCGATTGCGGGTGTCGCGGAGTGCGTGCTGAAATCAATGACGGCGTCCGCGTTTGCGATCACCGCGCCGAAGTCGTCGCCCTGGTCAATCTGGCCGACGACCTGGAGACTGGCGTGGCTTGGCGCGCAGGCGAGCAGCATCCTGCCCATGCGGCCTTTTGCTCCCGTGATGATAATTCGCGTCATGGCGGGAAATTAGCCGGGCGTACGATTGGGCGAAAGCAAAACGTTACGCCGGACAGACGCGGACCGCTTCGGTGTGCGCGTCGGCCAGTTCTTCGGGACGCGTGATGCAGATGTTCAAATCGTGCAATCGGCCATCACGCAACCCGTAAATCCATCCATGCACTGCCAGTTCCTGGTTTCGCACCCATGCGTCCTGGACCACCGTGGTCTGGCAGACGTTGACGACTTGTTCGATGACGTTGAGTTCGCAAAGCCGGTCCGCCAGTTCGACTTCGTCGGTGAAACGCGCCAGTCCGGCGGAATGTTTGTGACGTACGTCCTGAACGTGTCGCAGCCAGTTGTCCACAAGGCCGAACTTCTGGTTGCGCAAAGCGGCCAGCACGCCGCCGCAACCGTAATGGCCGCAGACGATGATGTGCCGGACCCTCAACACATCCACCGCGTATTGGATCACCGAAAGGCAGTTGAGGTCCGCATGGACGACGACGTTGGCGACGTTGCGGTGGACGAACACCTCGCCGGGCAGCAGTCCCACGACCTGGTTTGCGGGCACGCGGCTGTCCGAGCAGCCGATCCACAGGTATTCCGGGTTTTGCTGGTGGGAGAGGCGCTCAAAAAACTCCGGTTGCTGTGAGCGGATGGATTCCGACCAGGCGCGGTTGTTCTCGAAAAGGTTTTGGAGCAGGCGCATGACAAATCGTGGTGCGTGGTGCGTGGTGCGTCAAGAACCAAGCCTGCTCCGGCGACTTGTGGTGTCCGTCATTTCAGGACGCCAACCGCCTTGAGCGTCTTCTTGAGCTTCTCGCGATTGGCGGCGTTTATGCGAACCAGCGGCAGGCGGTATTCCTCGTCCACGATGTGCATCATCGCCAGTGCGGCCTTTACGGGGACAGGATTGGTTTCGACGAAAAGATCCTTGAATAGCGGATAGTATTTCGTGTGAAGTTTGAGCGCCACTTCGGTCTTGCCCAAGGCAAAGGCCTTGACCATGTGCGCCACCTCGCGGGGGATGACATTGGACGCGACGCTGATGACGCCGTGAGCGCCCACAGACATGAACGGGAGCGTCAACGAATCGTCACCACTGAGGATGGTGAAATTCGCTCCCAACGCAGCGCGCAACTGGCTAACGCGGTCAGGATTGCCTCCCGCCTCCTTGATACCGACGATGTTCACGCTGTCGTGCGCGAGGCGGTTCACGGTGTCTACGCCGATCTCGATGCCGCATCGGCCTGGAATGCTGTAAAGAATGATGGGCAGTTTTGTCGCCCGCGCGACCGCGTGGAAATGCTGGAACAAGCCTTCCTGTGTCGGTTTGTTGTAATACGGCGCGACCTGCAAGGATGCGTCCGCACCCGCCTTTTCGGCTCGCTGTGTGAGGTAGATGGCTTCCTTGGTGGAGTTGGCGCCCGTGCCGGCAATGACCTTGACCTTGCGCGCGGCGAATTTCACGGACAGTTCGATGACGCGGATGTGTTCATCGTAATCGAGTGTGGGGGATTCGCCGGTGGTGCCGACGGGCACGATGCCGTCCACGCCCCCCTTGATTTGCATTTTGACGATCCGTTCGAGCGCGGCTTCATCCATCTTGCCGTGCTTGAACGGCGTTACAATAGCTGTGTAAGTTCCGATGAACATGTTTCAATAAAAGAATACAGGACGCATAAAATCATCGAAACCAGCCCTTTTTGCCAGTCTGATTTTGAACCCTGCATTGGACATTTTTTGCCCTTGCCGGATGTCTGCAAAGGGTTAGATTTGTGGCGTGTTCGGCAAAGAGAACGCTTGTGAGATTGGTGGTGTGGTTTCCTGAGTCGTATGAGAATTTTGTTAAAGCACGTCCGCACGCAGCTTTATCTGCGCAGTTTGGGAAACTGGACCATGAACCCATTCGAGGCGCACGATTTTCAGCACTCCCAGCGCGCTGCGGATTTTGCGCGCGACAACGGGCTGACTGGTGTTCAGATTGCGGTCAAATTCCTCGACAGTTCCACTGACGAAATCTTTCCATTGCCTACCGCGACGTCCGTTCTTGCCGATCACACCAGCCGGTAAGGGATGCTTCCCAGGGAAACAATTGAGGTAAGCTGCAAGCGGGAGGTGATGCCATTTTTTGCAATTCAACGTTCAAGGGTTGCATACATCGCTGCGCCGTGAAATTCGATCGGAGGCCTCTTTCCCCTGTTTCTGACAGGTGCGATTCTTTAACAGAAAGTTGAGGCCCTCAGAAAGTTGAGGCCCTCATTCAATATCCCAGTCATCCCCGGCGACAGTCGCTCCAAAGGCGAGAAGGGGGAACGGTGACGCGAGCGCATCCGGCCTGACCGTGGTGCATGTGCAACCGCACCAGTCGCTCCGCAGTCATTGATTTGTTGAGTGCCGGGAACACCTACGCTTGCAACGTCTGTGCATGAACTGGTTTGTCATTATTCGCACGCTTGCATTTCGAGGGCGGAGTGCTATTGATGTCACCGAGAAAACCAGAGTGAATTAATTGGCCGGTCGGGCGTTTGTCAAACTCTCGGGAGTCAAATCAAATGGCTAATGCTAAACGAAAAATAAAGGTGATTGTGGTGGACGACCATCCTGTCGTCCGCAAGGGGCTCGGATCGTGTCTGTCCAGCAAACCCAATATCAAACTTGTGGGTGAGGCTGGCGACGGCGAGCAGGCGCTTCAGTTGGTCAAGGAACTCGAGCCGGATGTTTTGCTCATGGACATTGACATGCCGCAAAAGGACGGACTTGCGGTGACGGAAGAGTTGCGGAAGACCTTTCCCAAGGTCAAGGTGCTCGTGCTTTCTACACACAGTCAGCGCGACTATGTGCTGCGCATCATCCGTGCGGGCGCGCGCGGTTATGTTTTGAAGGACACCCCGCCGGATGAACTCGTAAAAGCCATTGAGGCCGTGGATAACGGAGAGGCCTTCTTCAGTCCGCCCGTTGCGCGGATCGCGTTGAATCAGTACGTGGAGGAAGCAGACCCGGAATCGCCACTGTCAAGATTGAGTGATCGCGAGCGCGAAGTGTTGGCGTTGATTGCCAGCGGCAAGAGCAACAAGGAAATCGCTGTGGCGCTCGATATCGGTGTTCGCACCACGGAAACGCACCGCGAGCGGATCATGCGCAAGCTCGACATTCATAGCGTAGCGGGACTCACGAAATTTGCGATTGCCAACGGAATCGTTTCACTTGACGACGGCTTGAAGCGATAGGTTGAGGCTGTTCGCTCCGGTTAACTTTATGTCAATTCATTGAAAAATTCGGGGAATAGGGGCGAATTCGCAGCGAGTTGAAAACAAAGACGGAGCGCGACAAAAAAAAATCGAAAAAACTCTTGCGTCGAATTTGTTCAGTGATATTCTCACCGCGCTTTCGGAAACGAAGCAGTGGTTACGAGGCTGATCAAAAAAAGATCGTTGACAGCCAGCGCGACGTTGAATAACTTTTTCGCGCTTTAACTCGAAACTGAGATGCCGGGTTGGAATGAGAATTCGGCGCTCAGGTTTTTTGTCCCCTAAATGGGGTGCAAAGCGGGGCGCAAGCCCGCAAGATTTCAGGGTGGAAACGCCCGCTGCTCTTTGAAAATTGAATTGTGCGATAAGTGAGAGCCCCTTCTGGCTCAGGGAGTTAGTTCCTTAAGCTGGAAGAGTTTTAAATTGCAATTCGTCCGATTAATCCTCGGACAAGAATTAAACTAACGTTTTTATACGGAGAGTTTGATTCTGGCTCAGAACGAACGCTGGCGGCGTGGATAAGACATGCAAGTCGAACGATTACTGTTGGGTAGCAATATTCGGCAGTGAGAGTGGCGCAAGGGTGCGTAACACGTGGGTAATTTGCCGTGAAGTCTGGGATAACTTGCTGAAAGGCGAGCTAATACCGGATGTGATTGTCGGAGAGCATTTTCTGACACTTAAAGTCGGGGACCGCAAGGCCTGACGCTTCTCGATAAGCCCGCGGCCTATCAGCTAGTTGGTGAGGTAAAGGCTCACCAAGGCTAAGACGGGTAGCTGGTCTGAGAGGACGACCAGCCACACTGGAACTGAGACACGGTCCAGACACCTACGGGTGGCAGCAGTCGAGAATTTTTCTCAATGGGCGAAAGCCTGAAGGAGCGACGCCGCGTGGGGGATGAATGGCTTCGGCCCGTAAACCCCTGTCATTTGCGATCAAACCTTACGACCTAACACGTCGTGAGCTGATAGTAGCGGAAGAGGAAGGGACGGCTAACTCTGTGCCAGCAGCCGCGGTAATACAGAGGTCCCAAGCGTTGTTCGGATTCACTGGGCGTAAAGGGTGCGTAGGCGGTCGGGTAAGTCTGATGTGAAATCTTCAAGCTCAACTTGGAAACTGCATCGGATACTATTCGGCTAGAGGAATGGAGGGGAGACTGGAATACTTGGTGTAGCAGTGAAATGCGTAGATATCAAGTGGAACACCAGTGGCGAAGGCGAGTCTCTGGACATTTCCTGACGCTGAGGCACGAAAGCTAGGGGAGCAAACGGGATTAGATACCCCGGTAGT
>DAOLDN010000223.1:0-6434 GCA_035327385.1 Verrucomicrobiota bacterium
ACCGGACCAGTTGTCTCCCCACGCGACGACGGTTCCATCGTTTTTCAACACCAGACTATGATCGCCTCCCGCCGCAATCGCCACCACGCCGTTCAAGCCAACAGGCACTGTGTATCCCCACGCGATGATTGTCCCATCGCTTTTCAACGCCAAACTGTGATTGAATCCTGCCGCAATCGCCACCACGCCGTTCAAACCGTCTGGCACCGTGCTTTGACCATATCCGTTCCATCCCCACGCAACGACGGTTCCGTCGTTTTTCAGTGCCAGACTGTGAGAGTCTCCCGTCGCAATCGCCACCACACCGCTCAAACCGTCGGGCACTGTTGCGAGGACGTGGGATGAGCCGGTCCAAATTTGTCCCCACGCGACGACTGTTCCATCGCTTTTCAACGCCAGACTGTGATTGAGTCCCACCTCAATAGCCACTACGCCGTCCAAGCCGTCGGGTACTGTTCCTTGACCAGACCCGTTCCTTCCCCACGCGACGACGGTTCCGTCGTTTTTCAGTGCCAGACTGTGATCGCCTCCCGCCGCAATCGCCACCACACCGTTCAAACCGTCGGGCACTGTTGCATTAACGTAGGATGAGCCGTTGTAAATCCTTCCCCACGCGACGACTGTTCCATCGTTTTTCAACGCCAGATTGTGAGCGCCTCCTGCGGCAACCGCCACGATGCCGTTCAAGCCGTCGGTCACCGTATTCGCGGTGTTCCCCCACGCGACGACTGTTCCGTCGCTTTTCAACGCCAAACTGTGACCTATATCGGCGTAGCCTCCCGTCGCAATCGCTATAACACCGTTCAAACCATCTGGCACCGTGCTTTGACCAACCCAGTTTTCCCCCCACGCGATGACCGTTCCATCGCTTTTCAACGCGAGACTGTGAGGGTATCCCGCCGCGATCATTGTGAATTGGGTGCCGGGCGCAACATAGGGAATCACCTGATTTCCCCATGAGACAACCGTGCCGGTTTGTGACGCTTCCGCCGTCCGCATCAGAAACAATAAAATCAAAGGAACGACCCGCAGAAAAAGACGGTTCAAGTTCATGGTGAGAACATGGTTTGGGTTGGAGGCGCTCATTTCAATTCGCTTCCAAAGCGGTGCAATTGAAGCCGAATCGCTCCCTTTCAGCAATGCAAACTATTCGCTATCGGAAGAGGTGCTTTCAAAACCCCGTAAAAACCCCGTAGCAGCCGACGTGAGTCGGCTCAAACATTACCGAAATCAGTGCGAATTCACGTCCGCTGCTACAATTCTGAAAGAAGCCCGGCTTTGAACATTTACTCAATCCAGCAAGAGAACCAGATGGAAGCCAAAACTTTAACCAACCAGTAGAATGAAGCCGGGGAGTTGATCATCCTGCTCGACATCATGCAGCGATTCCAGGCGGCTATTACTCGCTCGTGGTATTCTTTTTATTCGGCAGCGATCTCCAGCAACAGATCCATACATCGGCGGCCATGCAAATCCCGGAGGACACGCGCGATTTTTCAATCGTAAATCGTAGCCCGCAAAACTAGAATCCTTTCATGGCTCACGAGTTCAAGATCGTCCGCCGCGTGGAGTTTTCCGAGACCGACATGGCCGGGATCGTCCATTACTCCAATTTCTTCCGCTACATGGAGTCCGCGGAACATGCGTTCTTCAGGTCGCTGGGATTCTCCGTCGTCACCAAACAGGTTGACCCGCCGGTGGGCTGGCCGCGGGTGCGTGCCGAGTGCGACTTCAAAGCGCCGTTGCATTTCGAGGACGAAGTCGAGGTGCATCTGCTCGTCAGCGAAAAGCGTTCGAAGTCGTTGAGCTTCGTGTTCCGCCTGCGCAAACTCAACGCCACGCCTCCCGTTGAAGTCGCGCGCGGAGCAATCATTGTCGTTTGCGTGACGCACAAGGACGGAAAGATGTCCGCCGCCACAATTCCCAAGGAAATCGCCGACAAGATCGAGGTCGCGCCGAAGGAATCGTTCTGAGCCGCTGCAAACGGGTTGTGAAATTGTAATTCCCAGCGCGCCGGACGTTTGTCATTCTGCCGGCCATGAAAGCCAAAGGACTTCTGGTCGTCTCGTTGCTTCTCAACGCGGTGCTTGCGGCGGCCGTGCTTTACTTCGCCACAAAACGTCCGCCTGCCGCCATTTCACCCGTTCCCGCCCCGGAAACGATCACGCCCGCCACGACACCGTCGCCAAAATCAAAACCGGCGACGCTGCTGACGGCTGTCACCAACCAATCCGAAGCGTTCGACTGGCGGCAGGTGGAATCCGAGGATTACCGCAAATACATCGCAAATCTCCGGTCCATCGGTTGTCCGGAGGAAACCATCCGCGACATCATCATTGCGGACGTGAACAAGCTGTTCGAGCAACGCCGCCGCGAACTGACGGCGGGCGCGAACACTTTTCAGTTTTGGAAATCGGGCAATTTCTTCGAGGATATGATCAGCCCGGAGCGCATCGAACAGACGCAGGCGTTGAACAAGGAGAAACGCGCGCTGTTGATGGAACTGCTGGGCTACGCTCCCGACGACAAAATGGACTTCATGGCCGGTTTCAATCCATTTGAGCGGATGCTGGATTTTCTTCCGGCGGGCACGCAGACCGAGGTGATGGACATTTACATGAAGTATCAGG
This sequence comes from Verrucomicrobiota bacterium, assembly GCA_035327385.1. Classification (GTDB taxonomy): domain Bacteria; phylum Verrucomicrobiota; class Verrucomicrobiia; order Limisphaerales; family JADLHS01; genus DAOLDN01. The sequence continues at coordinate 2,631 of DAOLDN010000223.1, forward strand.
CCAGGCAGGCGAAACTTTTCGAGGGCGGCGGCATGGACGAGGATTCGATGAAGGAAATGGCGAAACTACAACGCCAGATGGACGCCGAGCTGGCCGCACTCATGTCGCCCAAAGATTACGAGGAGTATCAACTGCGCATGTCGCAAACCGCGATGACGATGCGCATGCAACTGGGCAGTTTCGATCCCGATGAACAGGAATTCCGCGACATCTTCGCGTTGCGGAAACAATATGACGACGAATTTGGCGTCATGGATTTCGGCACGCAGTCCAAGGAGGAGCGCGAAAAGGCGCAGGCGGCGCAGCAAGCGAGGGACGCGCAAATCAAGGCGCTGCTGGGCGACGCGCGCTATGCGGAATACGAACGGGCGCAGGACTGGAATTACCAGCAACTTTATCGTCTCACCGACAAGGCGGGTCTGCCGAAGGAAAGCGCCGTGAAGGTTTATGACATGAAGAAGACCGCTGAAACGGAGGCGCGCAACATTCGGAATGACAAGTCGCTGACGCAGGAGCAGAAAACGGCGGCTCTCAAGGCCATCCGCACGGAAACGGAGTCAGCCGTCCAGACCGTGCTGGGAGACAAAACGTGGACTTCCTACCAGAGACAGAACAGCTCCTACTGGCTCAAGAGCATCAGTCCTGACGAACGGCCGGCGGCTCCCGTGCCGACGCCGCAGGATTGACGCATGACTCAGACGCGGGCCGTTGTTTCGGTGGCTGGCGCTTCGGGCGACGGTGTCTCAGTGACCGGAGCGGGCGACGGAGGCGTTTCCGGCGTCGGCGGCTGCCAGGCTTCAATCGCGTCTATGCGGTGACGGTGTCGCACGTTGTGAAGTTCAAATTCCACTTCCTCGCCCACCTTGCGGTTCAACAGGGCCTGTCCGACGGGGGCCAGATAACTGATGATGCCCTTGTCCGGGTCGGAATCCCACGCGCCAAGAATGGTGAACGTCTCCTGCTCGTTTGAAGCGAGGTCGGTGGCGCGGACCACGGTGCCAATGCTGACGACGTCGGTCTTGGGATTCGAAAAATCCGTTCCTCGCGCACGGGACAGGAGCACCTCCAACTCGGCTTTGCGGCGCTTGAGGATGCCTTGCATTTCCTTGGCGGCTTTGAATTCGTGATTTTCGCTGAGGTCGCCGTAACTGCGAGCGATGGCGATCTCCTTGGAGTTCGCGGGAATCTTCTTGTCCACGATCTCGCGATATTCGTTGGTGCGGCGTTCGAGACTTTCCCACGAGACGATGAGCGAGGTGTCCTGCTTGGTCTGTTCGCCGCTGATGAGGGATTGGACTGAAGGATGCGCCTTGACGATGCGCGCCAGAAGCGAACGCTTGTCCATGTCATCAAACACAGGCGACAACTGTAACGCCCGGGTGAGATCCTTGATGACTTCCATGTCCGCTGAATCGGTCAACTCCGTCAGCAAATCCTGGTCGTCCATGATGAATTCGCGGAGGCGGTTGGAGCGTTTCTCGTTGAACTGGTCGCGTTCCATGGCGGTGAGCATGGCGCGAAAGACTTCCGGCCCGAGGATGTCGGCGTAGGTGTCACTGCGTTCCTTGCCCAGCCAGAGCAGGAGTTCGCTGCTGGCAGTGTGCTGGTTGATGAGGCGGAAGAGGGTTTCCTTGAGTTCCTTCAGTTTTCCTTCCTGTGTGAGCAGCGCAGTGAGTTCCTTGCACAGCTTTGCGGAAACGGTGTTCAGCGCCGTGAGAAGGGTGTCCTGCCAGGTGACGGGGTTGGCAAGCTTGTAGGATTCAAGCGCCCTGCGGTGTTTGGCGGCGGGAATCGTTTCCATGACCGTGCCAAACTTCGCGCCGTCCTGTGCCCAGACCTGCGCGGCAGTGACTTCGCCCTCGGCGGCGGTCAGCCCCGCCATTTCGCGAAGCTCGTCACGGGCAAATATCGCCTCCAACGCCACGGCGGGCTGCGTGCGCTGATAGCTGGCAATGTCCCCGTTCAGCGCCGTAATGACTTCCGTGGCGATACCCTGCTTGTTGGCGAGGTCCGACGCGTTCTTCAAAACTTCCAACGCCACGGCGACGCGAGCCTTGAGACCCTTTGCGGCGCGGAAATCTTCGGTCAACCGGTCCTGCAACGAAATCTCGCGGACCTGCAACACAATGGGCTCGGTCTTCTTCACGGGCACGATGAAATGGCCGTCCTTCTTCATCTCGTGCTTGGCGGTGTCCCACCATTTTTTCCAGTCATCCGCGATGACGTCGGGAACGAGCACCTGTTGTATCTGGTCTGGCGTGGCTTTTCCGCCGTAGCTGTTGAGAACGAGTTTGATGAGGTCGAGATGATTCAACGCCGCCATCTGGCGGAGGCCGTCGAGGTCGGACGCTTTGCGCGACAGGATGTGGTCCTTGGAGATGGGCTTGAGCGATTCCGCGGCGAAAGACAGGTCCATGGTGTGGCCCGGTTTGCCGGGGAAATCAATGGTGAACCTGGAGAAGACCGTGTCCACGGTCTTGATCTTTCCGAAACCCCAGCTCCGGTGCATGCAAAAGCCGCTCGTCGTCAGTTGCACGAGCGGCTCAACGTGGCGGCCTTCGATTTTTCCCGCCGCAGCCAATTTGTCGAATTCTTCTTTCATAGGGCGTAATTTCTCGCGTCAACAATCCAGAATGGCTTAATTAAAGTCAGTGAGCAGTCAAAAACCAAGAGAAATTGCGGCCCGCGTGCTTCAGCGGCGTGAAAACAGCAATGATTTCACTGAAAATCTGCTGGAACGCGCGTTGGCGGAGACGGGGATTTCTCCCCGTGACCGCGCGCTGTGCCAGGAACTGGTTTATGGCGTCGTGCGGTGGCAGGCGGCGTTGGACTGGTTGATTGCCCGCAAAACGGGAGGTCGCACGCAGAAAGCCGCATTGCAGGAACTGTTGCGGCTCGGCCTTTATCAAATCTTCTGGTTGGACCGGATTCCCGACCATGCCGCCGTCAATGAAACCGTCGAACAAGCGCGGCGCGACGGCTTTGGGGCGCAGGCGGGATTCGTCAACGCGGTGTTGCGGGGCTACATCCGCGAGATGGAAGCGACCCGCGCCGCGTTGAAGCAATTGAAGGACGAACAGCCGCACGTTGGCTGGTCGCATCCGGAATGGCTTGTGAACCGGTGGCGCGACCGTTGGGGAATGGAGCGCGCAACCCGGTTGCTGGAATGGAACAACACTCCGCCAAAGACCTTCGCCCGCGTCAACGCGCTCAAGGCCGATCCCGGCAAACTGCTCCAGCGCTGGCGCGAGGACGAAGACGTGGACTACGATTTCTTCCAGCGCGACTGGCTTTCCGAGAACCTCATCTTCCAGCTCAAATCCAGCCCGCCGATTGCCACGATGCCAAGCTTCCGTCACGGGATGTTTTACGTTCAGGACCCGAGCACGCTGCTGGCCGTGCATGAACTGTCACCGCGACCGGGTGAATCCATCCTCGATCTTTGCGCCGCGCCCGGAGGCAAGACGACGTTGATTGCGCAGTGGATGAACAACGAGGGCCGCATCGTCGCGTGCGACACCGAGGACAGCCGGCTGGCGATATTGAAGGATAACTGCGCGAGACTTGGGATCACCTGTGTTGAACCCGTGCTGCATCTGGAGCCTGCGACGACATCCAAACCCTACGACCGCGTGCTGGTGGACGCTCCGTGCTCCAACACCGGTGTGATGCGACGTCGCGTGGATTTGCGTTGGCGCATCCAGTCCGCGGAGATCGAGCGTCTGCGGCAGGCGCAACTGGAGTTGTTGCGCGCGGGCGGCAGGCGCGTCAAACCCGGCGGCACGCTCATCTACAGCACTTGCA